>CAIVGO010000017.1 GCA_903905445.1 uncultured Bacteroidota bacterium | reverse complement strand
CCTGGATTACACCAAATGGGTGTCCTTGTTTGCCATGCGATACGGAAACAGGTCCGTATGTAACGACCCCGTCCTTGCTGATTATTGTCATTTGTTGAATAATACCGTTGCGGATGGCGATGTTTTAGGTGCCGGAAAGTCTGGAATGGGCTTTTTAAAATACCTGGAAATGGGCAATGAGCCGGATAAATGGTGGTACGACGATGCACTGCGCAATACCCCCGAGGCTGTGTATCAAATGGTGCCAACACAATATGCCGCATTGCTTCACGCTGCGTACGATGGGGGAGGATCTTCTGCCAATTTTCGGGCTGCGGATAACAGTTCGCGTTTTTTAGGGGTCAAAAATATTGATTCGAGTATTCAGGTGGTCATGGGCGGGCTCTCTGATTTCCGCGGAAGATACCTGACTGAATTGTTGAATGCTTCGTATGCATTGCGCAAGGCCCAAAGCAATTTAACTAAAAAAATCCCTTTTGATGTACTCAACTTACACCATTATTGCAGCAATGTGTCTGATTTGGGGGCTGCCTACATTGATAACCCATCTATTTGGGATGCTTACGACTATTTTGGCCTAAATACCCGTGGATTAAGCCCCGAACAATGTAAATTAAAGGAACGATACCAACGTTTTTTTGAAAAACTACTGGATGGCGTGACCGAACCAGCGATCAAAGCAGAACTCACGGCGCCCACCATGGAATACTGGCTCACTGAGTTTGGTTATGACTCGAACAACAATTCGCCCATCAAAGCACAGTTAAGTTCGGGCCTTCAGTCCTATTTTACGACCCAGGCGCAATGGTTGGTGCGGGCGTACATGGAACTTTCTGCCGTGGAATATCAATATGGCACCCAAACACTGGTATTAAATAAAGTCGCTTCCTTCGATTTGCGCGATGAAGCAGCGTATGGCGAAGGTTTTCAATGGAGTCCCGGGGGCGGTTTATTCACCCATTGCGGATTGGTTACCCGCAATTTTCACCCAAAACGCGCCTGGTATTATGTGCAAACCCTGAAAAATGTGTTGGGAAATACCCGGTTTGCCAAAGATTTAAATGCAAGTTTGAACATCCAATTTGATAATGGTGGCACCCCGCCCCGTATTTATTACTACAAAGGAGAAAACAATACGCACATTTTGGCCATATGGTCGCCCACAGCTACGAAGGTGGTCAATCGTTTGCTCACCTTACCGGTCAACACCTTACTACAACAGATTGGCGCGCCCGAACTGACCAATATTTCCACCTATTCTATCGTGCAAATGGCTGATAATAGTGCGGTGGGGTATAAAAAAGCATGGAACGTAAGCAACGGGCAAGTCAAATTTAACAATACCACTGTACTGATTTCCGAAACTCCTGTTTTTGTTGTTTTAAATTCAAATACCACCGATCCGACTATTTCCTGCCCACTGCCTACACCTACCGTAACCAGTTATTGCAATGGGGTTTTACTTGAATGGAACCCGGTTAATGTGCCAAAGGGCCATTGGAATGTATATTATGCTCAAAAAAGTAATTTGGCGAATAATGCTACCTGCCAATCGTATAATACAACCGATTTATTGGGCAATGGGTATGTACAAACCTATATGACGGGTTTGCAGGCCGATCGTGGCCGCCTCTTGATAGAAGGTTTAAAGGCAAATACACAATATGTTGTTTTTCTGTCGTTTGTAAATGCAGCCGGGGTGGCCGCGCGTGTACCTTGTGTTGTTTGTGTAAGTACGAACACGAGTACATCCAGTATCTTCAATCCTTGTGTGCAGGTGACTGCCGCCGATGCATGCGATACCTATACCAGCGATTTTTGCAAATTATTAATTGAAAATCGCGGCAATGCGAGTAACAACACTTGCCCGGAAGCACAGCCAGGTGCTTGTATTGGTGGAAATCCGTACACACTGCCCCTTTGCAATGTTTATAATGCCACGGGTACTTGCGGGCAGCCGTTTATTTATCCCGAACACCAGTTGTGGTCGGCCTGTTCCAAACCGGAAGTGGTCGCAACGTTTGATCAACCCGTTTTACTGGATGCGATTCGATTTTACCACCACAGTGGCAGCGATCCGATTGCCTTATACTATAGCACTTGTTTAAATCCGAATGAGAAAAAATACTTGCTCACATTTTATCCCAATAGTTGCAATACATGGGTCAGTCTGGTAAAAAACATGCCGATAGAGCCGGTTAAAAAGCTGTATTTTCAAAAAATCGTACCCAAAGGAAAGGCAGGCATGCCCGATGTAAAAATAGGGAAACTGCATTTTTGTGGCTCGTTTGCGCCAGACTGTGCTGGGAATGCACCGGACCTAATGGTTGCAAATGCCCAGACGGTATCGCGCGATCGCGCTGTAACTACTTGGGAAATGTATCCCAATCCCGCCCAGCATACAGTGTTTTTTCAATGGGAAATGGAAGGGTATGAAAATCTGCAACTCTTTGATATACAAGGTCGAAATGTGCTTGCATTGCAGTTGGAGCCAGAACAAAAACAAGCCCAATTGGAGGTAACCACACTTCCGTCGGGCGTATATCAGGTGCGGATGCAGGGCGGTCAGCAACCACCACACCAACAGCTGCTCGTTGTACGCAGAGACTGATCTAGGCTTTTTCGAGTACTTTTTCGAGGCGAATTCCCCGCGAACCTTTAATCAGGATCATACAGTCCTCTAAAGCGCGCTGTTGAAACCATTCCCGTGCTTGATCCACGTGCGAAAAATGCAGGGCCTTGTATTTTTGATAGGGCGTTTGACCAAACTCTGGACCAACCAGCACAATTTGATCGAGCTTCAGCCGGGCAGCATAGCGCAAAATGGCCTGATGTTCTTTATCACTGTCGGCTCCCAATTCCAGCATATCTCCTAATATCGCGATTTTATATTTCGCATCAAATTGTTGTAGGGTTTGTAGCGCCGGAATCATGCTGGATGGATTTGCATTGTAGGCATCCAGTAAAATCACCTTGTTTCCTTCTCGAATAAATTGCGAGCGGTTATTGCTGGGAGTATATGCCTCAATGGCCGCTTTTATTTTTGCTGCGGGCACTTTGAAATAAATGCCCAATGCAATGGCGGTCATGATATTCTGAAAATTATGTTTCCCAATCAGTTGGCTTTGTACGCTCACCCATTCGCCCGCATCGGAAGTAAAGCCAGCGGTAATGAATGGATTTTCGCTGCTTAATTGAATTTCGATGGTGCCAGGCACGACAACGGCTGTTCCGGCTTGCTGATACAGCACTTTGCGTTGATTATGACGGGCAAGTGTGCGCAGGTATTTTTCGGATAAATTGAGGAAAACACAGCCCTTGTGGCGTGATAAATAATGGTAAAGTTCGGCTTCCGCTTTTTTTACGCCATTGAGGTCCCCAAAACCTTCCAGATGTTCTTTACCGATATTGGTCAGTAAGCCATGGGTAGGTGCCGCAATGCTACATAGTTCCTGTAAGTCGCCCGGCTGGTTGGTGCCCATTTCAATCACGGCCACCTCGGTATCATCGGGCATGGACAGAAGCGTAAGCGGCACACCAATATGGTTGTTGAAATTGCCTTTCGTAAAATGGCAGGGGTAATGGCTGCTGAGTACGGCCGAAACCAGTTCTTTGGTCGTGGTTTTACCATTCGAGCCGCCAATCGCAATGATTGGAATTTCGAAATGCCGCCGGTGAAACAAGGCGAGTTGCTGCAGGGCTTCGAGCACATTGGGTACTTGAAACAAGTGATCACCTTTTAAATTCGGATCATCTACCACGGCATAAGCGGCACCGGCCTCCAGCGCTTTGGCAGCAAACAGATTGCCATCAAAGTTGGCGCCTTTCAAGGCGAAAAAGATACAGCCCGTTGGTAAATTACGGGAATCGGTGCTCACAACAGGATGCTGGAGGTAAAGCTGGTAAAGTTGCTCAATCGTTTTCAAGGTATGCACAAATTGGCCTCAAACCTAAGAAACTGTTTCAACACAGCGTATAGGAAGTGTTTTAAAAAAATAAAAACGGGAAGACAAGGCGTCTTCCCGTTTTCTAGCAGAAACATTTTCATGGGCATTGCGCATGTTACAGTGCGTTTTGCTTGCAGACAAATGTTTCCAATCTATATCCTAATCGTAACGGCGTTTGGTTTTCTTCTTCTTGGTTTTGAAGTAGTTACCTTCTGGCTCTTCGTTGCTGGTTGGTGAACCTTTACGGGTCATGCTGCAACGGAAACCTACCGTACGGCTTGCTTTTTCTTCCTCCAAGTAACGGCGTGTGCCAGGCGACAACCAGAACGCGCGGTCGGCCCAAGAGCCACCTTTAATTACCCGTGCATGGTCACTGATCAGGGTGCTGATACCATAGCGGTATTCCACCAAAGATTCTTTGTCACCATCAAGGTAGTTAAATTCTTCTGGACGCTTGTAGTTATCACGCAGAGCGGTAGAAGTGGTATCCATCAGTGCATATTTCAAGCGACCAAGGCTGTCTTTTGCTACAGCAGAACCCGTTTCTGGGTCCAATTCTTTGGTTTTGAAAATGTTACCACGGTATGGGTTCAAGTCTTGGTTACGTGAATCAACCAAGTCTGAAGCCGTCATTGGGCGGTACAAGTCGGCTGTCCATTCATTTACGTTACCCGCCATGTTGTACAGACCGAAATCGTTTGGCCAGTTAGACAATACAGGGGATGGAGTAAATGCTTTGTCGTTCAAAGCGCCTGCCATACCACCATAGTCACCACCACTGCGCTTGAAGTTGGCAAGCATGTGGCCTTGGTATTTGTTGCGTTTTTGGTAACGTACGGTGTTGCCGTTCCAAGGATAGATGCGGCGATCGCTGATCAACTCATCTTTGCTGGTAGCCTGGTTGCCTACGAGCGACAATGCTGCGTATTCCCATTCTGCTTCTGTAGGCAGGCGGTACTCAGGCAACAGGATACCGTCTTCACGACGTACGCGGCGTTCGCCACCTGTTTTTTGATCCGGCAAGTTCTTGCGCACGCTTGGCTCGTATTGACCTACGAGGTAAGCATCCGTGTTGAAGTTGTTTTCATTTTTCTGATCTACGTTTGGATCAATGATGCCGCGTTTAACCAAAATCATCTCATTCACACGGTCTGAGCGCCATTTGCAATACTCGGATGCTTGTCTCCAGTTTACACCTACTACCGGATACTCATCGTAGTCAGGGTCGCGGAAGTAGTACTCCACCAAAGGCTCGTTGTACGCGAGTTCTGAACGCCAAACGAGCGTATCAGGCAAAGCGCGCTTCCAAACTTCTGGATAAGTTGCAGCATATACACGGTCTACCCAGTACAGGTATTCACGATAGTCGATGTTGCGCACTTCCGTTTCGTCCATATAAAAGGAAGATACGGTAACACGACGTGGAACATTGTTCCATTCGTAGGTAACATCCTGATCCGTCAGACCCATGGTGTAGGTACCGCCCTCGATCAGAACGAGATTTGGACCTGTTTCCTGGCCCTCGTAGTCAGTTTTTTCAAAGCCACCCCATTTCTGGTCGTTGTATTTCCAACCGGTAGTCGTAGAGCTTTCAGATTTGCGTCCGCAACTAGCCAGCATGAAGACCAGCAGGATAAAGCTTAACCCGTGAATGAGAGTTTTTTTCATTGTATTAAAAGCAGTTTTTGAAAAATGAGCAGCAAATGTAGGCAAATAAAACTTTTCGCAATTCCAATTGCACCAAATTTATTGAATGTAGTTGAAATTATTGGAACATCCTTAAACAGTCATTGAGGTCAGCACGCTTTTTTTTCTTTTTTAGGTTTTCATTTTGATCTAATGAAATGCCTAATGAAAACTCGAACGTCCCTCCGGCTCGGTTACTTAAACCTGAAATGGTCGCATCGTAACTTAACCCAAATTTGAACACCCCTTCTTTAAATCCAGCCATCAAAATCGCAGCATCGGCGTTATTAAAGGTGTGTCGGAACCATAATCCGCAAAAAATGGAACCCAAGCCAGCATACGCGCCAATATTGAGTTGTTGATACGGACCTTGTGAAACAAAAAGGAAATTCGGTGAAATAAACGAGGGGGGGTGAAGTTTATTGCCCTTGTTAACAATCAGTTCTGTTCCGCCGTGCAACACATACCGAATCGGCAAACCACGCTCAATATTGTCATTTATTACCAGCACACCTTCCCTTGGTGTATTCAAATGCTTCATTGCGGCGCCAAGGTAGAATTTTTCACTGAGCAAAAGTAATCCAGTTGAAATATCCAGACTAGAACGACTCGAAATATCGGGCCGCAACTCATCACTATTATAGGTTATTCCGTTTAAAGCATCTACCTGATCGGGAAAAATCAATTTGTCCCAATTTAAATTGGTTTGATGCAAACCGGCTTCTACGCCCAATCGAAGGTCTAATTGATCACTCAAATGCAAACGATAGGCATAAACCGCCGAAAAACGGGTTGTTTTTAAAATCCCATTACCCGCATTATCGCCCTCTAAATTAAATCCAATCCCGCTGTTGAGCCGGTCCAGACTTTGCTCGTAAAAAGCACCATATGTCCGATACGCGCTGTTAAAACCGGTCCATTGGTTGCGGTAAATAAATCCCATTCGAGGCGCAAAAGCGCTGCCTGCAAATCCTGGATTGAACTGCATCGGTACAGCATAAAACTGCGAGAATACTGGATCCTGGGCGGAGACTACCGTCCCTACCAATACCAACAATGCCGTTAAAAATCTGCTCATATCCATTGAATTCCGCCGAAAAGTCGCGTTTATTTGCAAACTTCTAAAGGAAACGCAGCATTTTTTTCCGAATTGTGCTGTTAAGATTCTTTTCCGTGCATTTTTCAGGGAATTCCCTGGTTTTTTGCATCGCTTAAACGGTAATCACCCGCAAGGGGCCCCAGCGCAACAGCATTTCCAGGATGAGCAAACAAAGGGCGATGGTTAAAAACCAGAAAAACAATTCAGACGTACGGATGATTACGGTCGTCGACACTTTTGTTTTTTCTAACTGCTCGATTTCCTTGTAAATGCCTGCCAAATCGTCGGCGGTACGCGCCCGATAAAATTTGCCGCCCGTGATATCTGCTACATCCGATAATAATTTGGTGTCGAAACTCATGTTGCGGGCCACAAACACAAATGAACCGTCTGGTCGCTGATATGCGGGTGATTGCACCACCCCGTCGGACCCAATTCCTACGGTGTACACCTTTATATTGAGCGCTTTTGCGATGGCGGCGGCCTCCAAAGGATGGATACTGCCCGCATTGTCTTCCCCATCGGTCATCAAAATAATCACTTTGCTCTGCGACTCGCTGTCTTTCAAATGGTTCAACGCGGTCGCCAACCCCATGCCAATGGCCGTTCCGTCTTTTAATCGGCCTACTTGCAAGTTTTTGATAAAGGCCTGTATGATACGCCGGTCATCGGTGAGTGGACATTGGGTAAATGCGCCACCCGAAAATACCACTAATCCCAAACGGTCATACGGTCGGCGGCTGATAAAATCGATGGCCATGGTTTGGGAAACGGTCATGCGATCGGGTTCAAAATCCTGGGTAAGCATACTGGGCGATACATCCATGGCCAGCATGATGTCAATTGCCTCGGCTTCTATTTTTTCTTCGTGCCAGGCGCTTTGTGGCCGTGCCATCGCAACAATGAGCAAAACCAGTACGGCCCAACGCACGCCTTGCAACCAGCTGCGCGCATAGACCACCCATGTTTTCACCCCTTTCATCGCCGATTGGCGCGAAACCTGCAAGGTTACATGCCGTTGTTTGGCCGCCTTTCGGTATTGATAAATGAGCAAAGGCAGCAATAACAACAGTAAAAGCCAAAGTGGTTGGGCAAATGTCACAGGATGCTTGGGTTGATGAACAAATTAAGCGTGGGTTTTTTCAATAATGGTTTGGGCATGGTGAAGGGCTTTCAAGTGGGTATCGGCGGCCGGAATATGGCTGGCGTATTTTACCAAATCAGTTTGTGCCAATAATTTTTCGATGCTTTGCAGCAGTTCGGTTGGTACCCCCACATGGGCAAGCATTTGCTTGGTTTCGGAAGTCGTCGATTCCAGCGCGGGTATTTGAAAACGTTTTTCCAGGTATTCGCGCACAATCATGCTCAATTCCACATAATATGCTTTGATGGGGCCTTTAGTCCAGGCTTTTTGTTTTTCTAACTCCGCCAGGCGTTGCAAAGCCATCATGTGGATTGGGATGGCGGGTACAACAGGTGTATCGGGTTGTTTTATGATTTGTGGTTTTGGGCGTCTGGGTTTTCGAAGGTAACGCATGGCCACTAACAACAACACACACGCTCCCACATACCAGGGCCAGAAGTCTGTCCAGTTGGCCGGTTCCCTGATAATTTCCCGAATACTGTCCATGTCGCCGATTTCGGAGCCTGCTTTGGTGGGAAATACATCCAGTTGCAGCGCATTGGTGGGAAATGTTTCTCCTAAATGCGATTTTATCAATAAAGGCGGCAATTCCATTTGCACGCTGTCGAAACAAATCAGGGTAAATTGCTGCACCCATTGGGTGCCTGAGCGTCGCCAGCCGGTATGCGATAGTACGTTGTTTCCCTGAAATACCGCTGCCCAAGGCTTAAAATCTACAGGTTGGGGTTCGGAATTGGTGCCTGTTACCAGGACGCGCAAGGAAAATGTGTCGCCTGTTTCAATGCGGGCTGGATTGAAATTGGCGTTGGCGGTCAATTGAGCCTGCAAATCACTACAACATAACAGGGCGACCATCCATACGCCTATATATATAGGTATCCACGCGCGCGCCTTATCCATGTGCGATCACTTTGGAACGTTGTGCAAAAAACTTGAGCAATTCGTGTACATAGGGCTGGTTGGTACACAAACTCAGGAAATCGGCCCCGGCGCGGCGGAAAAGTGCCTGGGTCGATTGCGTATGGGCCTCAAATGTTTGCCAATATTGTCGCCGCAACCGCGTACTGGTTGTATCTACCCAGGTTTGGGCGCCCGTTTCGGCATCGGCGACCCGCAAAACGCCCACATCGGGCAAATCGCGCTCTAATGGATCCCAACAGTGTAATCCAATCAGGTCGTGCCTGCGCGCGAGCACCCGCATGGCTTCTTCATAATTGGTGCCTAAAAAGTCGGATAAAACGAAACAAACACAGCGTTTTTTCAAACCATTGTGGATGTACCGCATGGCCGCACCAATGTCGGTCCCTTTGCCTACGGGTTTAAAGGTCAAAATCTCGCGGATGATCAACAAAATATGCTGGCGACCCTTTTTGGGCGGGATATACAACTCGATGCGATCAGAAAACAGTAAAACGCCCACTTTGTCGTTGTTGGCTATGGCCGAAAAAGCCAAAACCGCGCACAATTCGGTCAAATACTCGGCCTTAAACTGCGTGTGGCTTCCAAAAACGGCCGAACCGCTCACATCTACCAATAGCATCACGGTGTTTTCCCGTTCTTCTTCAAATACTTTTACATACGGGTCGCCGGTACGGGCCGTCACATTCCAGTCGATCGCACGCACATCATCGCCCGGGTAATACAGCCGCACTTCGCTGAACGACATGCCCCGCCCTTTGAACGCGCTGTGGTAGCCGCCCGAAAACAGGTGACTGCTCAAGCCCCGCGTTTTTATTTCAATACGCCGTACTTTTTTGAGTAATTCAGTGGAATCCATGTGTGTTGGGATAAAATTCAATTTTTACAATGGATAACACTTTCTAAGGGATCACAATGGTGCCCAGAATTTTTGCAATGACATCTTCCTGGGTGATGTTTTCGGCTTCGGCTTCGAAAGTAAGTCCGATGCGATGCCGGAGTACATCCGGGCAAATGGCGCGTACATCATCGGGTGTTACAAAACCACGACGATTGATAAAAGCCACCGCGCGGGATGCCTTGGCAAGGGCCAAACTGGCACGCGGCGACGCGCCGTATCCGATAAGCGGCCGCAATTGTTGCAAACCATATTTTTCCGGTTCGCGGGTAGCAAACACGATATCGAGGATGTATTGTTCAATTTTTTCGTCCATATACACCTTTTTCACGGCCTGGCGGGCTTTGAGCAGGGTTTCTACCGACACCACTTTTTTTATCAGTACTTCTTCATCATTGAGGTTGCGGCGCACAATGGTGCGTTCGTCCTCCATATTTGGATAGCCGATTTTTACTTTTAACAAAAAACGGTCGGTTTGGGCTTCCGGTAGGGGATAGGTGCCTTCTTGTTCGATGGGGTTTTGGGTGGCAAGCACCAAAAACGGATCATCGAGTTTGAAGGTTTCGTTGCCAATGGTTACCTGGCGTTCCTGCATCGCTTCGAGCAGCGCGCTTTGCACTTTGGCAGGGGCGCGGTTAATTTCATCGGCGAGCACAAAATTGGCAAAAATGGGTCCTTTTCGGATCGTAAATTCAGCCAATGCCGGGTTATAAATGGTTGTACCTACCACGTCAGCAGGCAACAGATCCGGTGTAAACTGAATCCGGCTGAATTTGGCATCGACTGCCGTAGCCAGGGTTTTGATGGCCAGGGTTTTTGCCAGACCGGGCATACCTTCGAGCAAAATATGGCCCTTGGTAAGCAGACCAATCAGCAAGCGTTCGAGCATAGCGTGTTGGCCCACAATGACTTCGGCAGTAACGGCATTCAATTGTTCAATAAAAGCGCTTTCGGCTACCACATAGCGGGTAAGCGCTTCCATATCTACTGATTTTTGCATAGGTAAAAGGCGGATAATGCGTTGGTGCGGCCCAATTCGCGCAGCAACACAGATGATTTCGTAGGGTGAAGAAACGAAGGAAGTGGGAAATAATTTTGGTTACTTGGTGATTTTCTTTATTTTATTG
>CAIVGO010000016.1 GCA_903905445.1 uncultured Bacteroidota bacterium | reverse complement strand
GGCACCATCGATTTGAACTTAACAGGTCTGCCTTTGACGATTACCGGTGCCAATGCCAATCAATTTAGCATTATCTCCCAACCGAGTACGCCCATTGCAGCAGGGGCTTTCTCGGACATGGAGATTGAATTTATTCCAACCAGCACCGGTGCCAAAACAGCAACCATTTCTATTTCGAGCAATGATGTCAATGAAAGTCCGTGCACCATTACACTCAACGGTACGGGCATTGCGCAATCCCTTTATTTTCGATCCAAAAATTCGGGCGACTGGACGGATGTAAACACCTGGGAGACTTCTTTAAATGGCAGCAGCTGGTCGATTGCAACCGTGACACCGGTTAACTTTGCCAGCGACTTGACCGTAACGATACAAAGTGGGCATGTGGTCAATATTTTGGACGACCTGACGGTGGATGAACTCGTGGTGGCAGCGGGCGCAACTTTAACTGCCAGCAGCATTACCAAGTTAAATTTTAACAACGGCACTGGGATTGATTTTGACTTACAAGGCACCTTTGAAGATAATGCAGGCTCGGCCAACACGGCAACGTTTGTAACCGGTGCAAGATGGCAAATGGGCAGCGCGGCCACCTTTTTAAAAACCAGTGATTCGGGCATCGCGATTTACCGGGATAATTACCAGGGCGGCATTTCGACCATTCCGGCAACGGCCAATTGGATTGTTCGGCTCACGACCAATATTGATTTGGCGGCAGTGGGCATGTTTTACCCGAATTTATCGCTCGAATGCGTATCAGGTGCAGTAGATATGGGGATGGCGGGCAGTACCGGCGGTTTTTGTACCATCAAAGGCGCTTTGGATGTGGGAGTCAATGGCGCGGGTACAGTTAGGTTGAACAATGCAAATTTTAATGCAACCGCCTGTCAGGTGTTGGGTAATTTGACCATTGGCGATCGAAGTGAGATTCGGAATACGAATACGGGTGGCACTATCTTTGGAACCGGGTTTGATTTGTTTGGCAACTTGAATGCTTCTGGAGATGTTAATTTAAAGTTAGGAACCGGACTAACAAAAGGGGTACTTGGGTTTAAAGGAAGCGCATCGCAAGATGTAACCGGCGATGGTGTGATTGAGGTAAACAACTGGCTGGTAAATAAAACGGGCGGTAATGTTAACTTTACCGGGTTGAGCTACCCGCCCACCGTGATTGAAAACATCAACCTGACCAACCGAAACATCGTACTCAACGATGAGGATTTGAAGTTGGAGAAAAATTGCACGGTAACCAACGCTTCCAACAGTTCCTTTGTGCAGACCAACAGCACCGGCACCGTTTTTCGGGAAACGACCTCTACGCACCCGTTCCCGATCGGATTTAGTACGTATAACCCAATCACGGTGACCGGATCGGGCGCTTTGGATTATTTTCATGCGCGGGTAGAAGATGTGGTGTATGCGGATGGCACCAGCGGCGCACCATTTACTACCAATGTAGTAGATCGTACTTGGTTTGTTACCGAAGAAGCGGCAGGCGGCAATACCATGAATTTGACGGTCACCTGGTACAGCAGCGATGAATTGAGCGGGTTTACGCGCAGTGCGTGTTATGTTTCCCACCATGATGGCACGCAATGGAACCCGACCACATCAGCAGCAGCCAGCGGTTCCGGTTCCGGGCCGTTTACGCGTACACGCACGGGGCAAACAAGTTTTTCGCCTTTTGCCGTGGGGAGCAATGGGGCCTTGCCGGTGGAGTTGATTGATTTTACGGCGGTTGAGCAAGGGAAAACCGTTCAATTGGCCTGGCGGACAGCGACTGAGCAAAACAATGCCTATTTTGAGGTAGAGCGTTCGGTAGATGGATTACAGTTTGAGTTACTAGGGAAGGTAGCGGGTGCGGGGAATAGTACGTCCATTCAGCAGTATCAGTTTGTGGATGAAAAGCCAGTTGCGGGGGATAATTTTTATCGGTTGCGGCAGGTGGATTTTGATGGGGGGGAGGCGTATAGTCCTGTAGTAAGTGTAAACAT
>CAIVGO010000015.1 GCA_903905445.1 uncultured Bacteroidota bacterium | reverse complement strand
CGGTTGGGCCATTTGCAACATTGGGCGTCCAACTATACGTGTACCCAGGCGTGCCACCACTGGCAGTCACGGAAAGGCTGCCGTTGTTTTGCCCGCAACTGGCCGCAAGGGTTGTACTTTGAAGTAAAATATCGCTGGGCGCATCAATTACGATCGGTGTAGTGACGGTACATTGATTTGCATCGGTGATGGTAACAATATAAGTGCCTGCTGATAAGCCCATTGCCGTGTTTCCATTGACGATTCCGGCAGGCCAATTGTAGGTAAATGGTCCGTTTCCGACCGGCGGATTAATGGTCGCGCTGCCATCGGAACCGCCAAAACACTGTACATTTTGGGACGTAGTGCCAGCCACCTGCACCCCGCCCGCACTGGTAACGGTAAAGGGCAATACGAGGGTGCAACCTTTGCTATCGGTTACGGTAACATCATAAGCAGCAGGTGCCAAATTGACCGCAGTCGTGTTCGTTCCAACACCCAACGCCCAATTAAAGGTGTAATTTGGGGTGCCTCCGCCCACGGAAGCCGTAGCCGATCCATTCGTTTGGCCACAAGTGGCGGGTACGGTAGCGATGGAGCCGGTTAACGGGGGCGCTTCAGTAACAAATACCACCGTCGTTAAAGGGCAGGATCCGGGTTGCGTAACAATAACGGTATAATTCCCGGCGGGTAAATTGGTTGCCGAACTGCCTGTTTGAACGGGCGTGGTATTCCATTGAAAAGCGGGATTACCCCCGAGCGGCGATACCACAATGCTGGCGCTACCATCCGATCCCCCAGCACAACTTACCGGGGTAGCACTGGTCGTGACGCCCAATATAGTTACCGTTTTGGTAAATACGGTCATGCCACTGCACACGCTACCCGCATTCAAAGTTACCGTGTAAGTGCCGGGTGTATTATAGGTGTGGCTGGGGTTTTGGAGCGTACTGGTATTCGCAGTGCCCGAGCCCGGGTCGCCAAAATCCCAATTCCAGGTGTCCGGACAATTGGTAGAAAGATCGGTAAAGTCGTAGGTATTGTTGCCATTACACACTGCCGTAAAATCTGGAACGATGGCGGGCGCATTTTCAATCGTTAAGTCATCAAAAGCAAAACCATCGTAATCATTGCAGGTCGTGCCTGCGCCAAAAGTAAAGCGGAATTTTACGGAGGGCGCTCCGGCCAAGTACGGCATGCAATGTTTGGCCACCAACCAACCGCCACTACCAAAACCACCCTGACAACTACCGGCAGTTGGCTGTATATTTCCGGTCCATCCTTGTCGTACCGTAACAAGATTGGTCAGGTTGGTAATTGTAGCAAAATTATACCAATTGTCGTTCAGACAATCCACCGGGTCGGTATTGGTCCCCACGTTGATCCAGGTAGCCCCCTGATCCAGAGAATATTGCAAATTGCTCCCATCAAAGCGGCGTTCCGTTTCCCACCATATTTTAAAATGAATATAAGGGTGGGGGAGGTTGGTAAAATCAAAACAGGGGCTTTCTACAAAAGAGCGCTGCCCTAGGTTATAAAAAGCCGTTGTAAGTCCACCCACAATCCAGCAACGGGTTCCCGTACCGGCACCGTTGATAACGGTTTTTGAGGGGGTGCCCCAGGCCCAGTCGCTGGCATTGCCACCAGCCACCCAGCCACCCTGGCTGATTTCAAAATTTTCATTGTATGGGAAAGTGCTAATAAGTGCGCCACATTGCGCAGGTAATTGGGCGGTAAATGCAATCGCCAACAGGAAGGTAAAGCAGGAAAAACGCATGGAGGGTACGTTGTGTAGGTTTGAAGCCATAACGCAAGAGCAACGGTGTACGGTATTCAGAAAACGGTAAAAAAAACAAGAAAATGGTAAGGTAACACATTGCCAACTAAACGGATACAAGCCGCTTGGTTATATTCCACAGCCTGCCCAAACACCCAAATCTACATTTTCAAAACCTTCTTGCCGTTTTGCTTGTTTCCGGGCTGATTTACCTTGGTTTAGATTCAGGTAGGCGCACGCCGCGCGTAACTGCGCGTAATGCGCTGCTTAAATTAAAATTGATATGTCAGAAAATATAAAAAATGCTCCGAATGATGCCCTTTGGTGTTATTACAGCGATCTGCCCTCGGTGCTGAGTTATGCAAAGCCACCTGAAACACCTTTGCCACCACCCGAATTGCCGGATAAAAAACTGCCTTACACGGAGCGGGAACTCGATCGTATCATTGAAATGGCCTGGGAAGACCGGACGCCGTTTGAAGCGATTGAACGGCAATTTGGCATCAAAGAAAAGGATGTCATCAAACTCATGCGCCGCCACTTAAAGCGCACCAGTTTTAATTTATGGCGCAAGCGCACCAATGGTCAAACCACCAAACACGAAAAATTGCGCGTTACGGGCATTGATCGCTTCAAATCGAGGATGCAACGCACCGTAACGCACAATAAAATTTCAAAAAGATAAATGCTATTAAAGACCTAATTTTTGACGAATTGCTGCCGGAATGGCATCTTTATGCACCAAAATCGACATGGTTTTGGCCCGGAAGTAAGGTTGAGAAACGTATATGTAGCCGTTCATTTCCTTTTTTACCGTTCCCCAGGAGTTTTTTACAATATAATATTTCGTTCCTGCCTGGTCTTTCACCAACCCGGTGATATGCATGCCATGATCATCCGTCGTGCTCATCTCATCAAAGCCGCGCTGGCGATCTTCCTGGCTGGCTATTTTTTCGCGACCCGGAACTTTCCAAAGGGAATCGCGCTGGCCGGCACTCAAATCTTCCCATGCTTTTTCGGGCCACAACGCCAGGCCTTCTTTTGCCGAAAACGACTTTTCACTCACATCGCTGGCCCACACAATTGAAAACCCTTTTTCCACCGCATTGTCGGCTACTTGTACAAACTCATCAATAGGGAGGTTGTAAAATTGGCCATTCGACCAGTTGTCTGACACTTCCAGCACAAAAGATTTGTAAAACGGATGGTGGGAATAGGAGGTAAGCGGGACATAATCTTCTAATTTGATGCCCAGGCTTTGGAAATAACTTTGGGGCGTATAAGATTTGCCATTTACTTCAAATTGCGTTGGCGGCGTGCCCATATAGCCATCCAATGCGCCGATGTAAGCATTTTTCCATTGAGCGCTCAATTTTCCATCGGGCAGTTTATTCACCGCTTCAAGAATCGATTTCAACACGGCTTCCATTTCACCATGTACGGGTTTGTCTTGTCCAGCCGGAAAACCGGTGTACGCTGATTGCGGAACGATGCCGTATTTGCGCACCAAATTGATCGCATCGTGGGTTTCAGCACCCTGACCAAAGGCGGTCGCGCCCTGGCGACGCACATAATTTTCGGCCCGATCAATGTAGCCCGCACGCACCACATACATTTCACTCAGGTCTACCGGCGGTTTTCCCATACGCAGCAATTCGCTTTCAAAAAAAGAATTGGCCGAATAAACCCAGCAAGTGCCCGATTTGAACTGGTTTTTCACATCGGTAACGCCGGCTTTTTTCACCACTGAAAATTTGTATTCGTTCAGGGCGGTTGGAAGTTCCTGCGCCGTAAGCCGGATCATGACAGCGCATAGCAGCAACAAGGAAAGGATGGATTTTTTCATAAGTTGTAAAAAGTTAGGTAAACGTTTTGAGGGCGAAAAATCGAATAATATTTGGTATTTAAATGCAATCTTCGATCAGATACCCGGATTTACATCTAAATGCCGCATCTTCCCTGTTTGGTGGCTAAAAAGAAATCTTGCTTCAGAGCGGGTAACTTATCTTCCAAGTTGTTTACTTTCGGCCTTCAAATCCGTTGAATATGGAATCCATCGTACAGTATTTTGAAAACATCCCATCGTCGCACCGTAGCGCAATATTGATTGGAGGGCTTACCCTGTTCCTTTCGTTAGAATCAATTGTTCCGCTGTTTCGCTGGCAATACAACAAGTGGAAACATTTGGGTATCAACCTGTTTTTCACCTTTACCACCGTATTGGTCAATTTCATGATGGCCTCCATTTTGTTACTTACCTGTGATTGGGTGGTAGCGCATCATTTTGGCATCTTGCAATGGTTGCCCTCCATGGGGTTGTTGGTCTACACCATATTGGGTTTGTTGCTGTTGGATTTGATTGGCGCCTATTTTGTGCATTGGGCCGAACACAAAGTAAAATGGATGTGGCGCTTTCATTTGGTACACCATACCGACCCACATGTGGATACCACCACGGCCAACCGCCATCACCCGGGCGAAAGTGTATTTCGCTTTGTTTTTACCACTTTGGGCGTTTTGGTTGCTGGCGCGCCAATATATTTGGTGTTTTTATATCAATCCTTGTCCGCGGCGCTTTCGCAGTTTAACCATGCCAATATTCAGTTTCCAAAGCGTTTGGAGCAAATATTGCGTTGGGTATTGGTGACGCCCTCCATGCACCGGGTACACCATCATTATGTATTGCCGTACACCGATTCCAATTTT
>CAIVGO010000014.1 GCA_903905445.1 uncultured Bacteroidota bacterium | reverse complement strand
TCATTGGGTTCTGTACTTTGTTCAATGTTGCACATCGACCAGGTACCCACCAGGGCAGTTTCAGGGTTGGCGGTTTCGTTTTTTTGACAAGCATTCAAACAAATCGCACAAGTAAACAAGACAAAAAGGGCATTTTTCATACGGCTTGATTTTTTATTTTAACATTTTTTTAACTTAATCTTAACGCTTTCTTTTGTCGTCTATTTTGTCTGCTTAAGAATTACCGACGAACCCTATTAATACGCTGACAAACACCAAAAAAAGTCGGATATTTCGCCTTTCAACCATATTCCTATGCCCAAGCCTGACATCACCCAGCTTCCCATCGATCTATCTTTGCGGCTGACCCACACAAAACCAGGGGTTTCCGGCCTGCGTTATGTGGCAGGGATTCCGCCGTATTTGGGCGGCCCTTACAGCAGCATGTTCGTTACCCAGCCCTGGACCATCCGCCAGTATGCAGGTTTCTCCACCGCAGAGGCCAGCAACGCATTTTATCGGCGCAATTTGGCGGCCGGACAAAAAGGCTTGTCGGTCGCTTTCGACCTGGCCACCCACCGCGGCTACGATTCTGACCATCCGCGGGTATTTGGCGATGTGGGGAAAGCCGGGGTAGCCATTGATACTGTGGAAGACATGAAGGTGCTGTTCGATCAGATTCCGCTCGATCAGATGTCGGTTTCTATGACGATGAATGGCGCGGTGATTCCGGTGATGGCGTTTTTTATCATTGCCGCCGAAGAGCAGGGTTTCAAACCCGAACAACTTTCAGGCACCATCCAGAATGATATTTTGAAGGAATTCATGGTGCGCAACACCTATATATATCCACCCGGACCAAGCATGCGCATCATCGGCGATATTTTTTCGTATTGCGCCCGGTTTATGCCCAAATTCAATTCCATTTCCATTTCGGGTTACCACATGCACGAAGCGGGTGCGCCTGCCGAAATTGAACTGGCTTACACCCTGGCCGATGGCCTGGAATACATCCGCACGGGTTTGAAAGCGGGTTTAGACATCGATGAATTTGCGCCACGCCTTTCTTTTTTCTGGGGCATCGGGATGCAGCATTTTCGGGAAATTGCCAAAATGCGCGCTGGTCGCCTGCTTTGGGCCAAACTGGTGCAGCAATTTAACCCTAAAAGCCCCAAAAGTTTAGCCCTGCGCACCCACTGCCAAACCTCTGGCTGGTCGCTTACTGAGCAAGATCCCTTCAACAATGTAGCGCGCACTTGCATTGAAGCGATGGCTGCGGTGCTGGGTGGCACCCAAAGCCTGCACACCAACTCCTTTGATGAAGCGATTGCCTTGCCCACTGATTTTTCGGCAAAAATTGCCCGCGATACCCAAAAATACATTCAACAGGAAAGTGATGTTTGTCGCGGGGTAGACCCCTGGGCAGGCGCTTATGCCGTGGAACAGCTTACCAACGAGCTGGTAGAAAAAGCCTGGGAACTGATTCAGGAAGTGGAATCGCTCGGCGGTATGTCGAAAGCCATTGAAGCAGGTTTGCCGAAATTGCGCATTGAAGAAGCGGCGGCCCGCAAACAGGCGCGCATCGACAGCGGGGCCGATAAAATTATCGGGGTGAATATTTTCCAAGTAGCCGAAGATGCCAAATTTGACATTTTAGAAGTAGATAACTCGACGGTTCGGGACGGGCAAATTGCGCGTTTACAAGCCGTGAAGGCCAATCGCAATGATGCTGCGGTAAAAGCAGCCCTCGCCGCTTTGCAACATAGTGCCGAAACCGGCGAAGGCAATTTGCTCGAACTGGCAGTACAGGCCGCCCGTGTGCGCGCGAGCCTGGGCGAGATTTCGAGTGCCATGGAAACCGCTTTTGGCCGTTATGTGGCCACGACCCGCACCGTTTCGGGCGTTTATTCAAGTGCCATGCAACACAATGATGATTTTGAAACAGCCGCACATTTGGCCAACGAATTTGCGGAAATGGAAGGCCGCCGTCCGCGCATTATGGTTGCCAAACTCGGTCAGGATGGCCACGACCGCGGCGCAAAAGTAATTGCCACGGCCTTTGCCGACCTTGGCTTTGATGTCGACATCGGCCCATTGTTCCAAACACCCGCAGAGGCCGCCAAACAGGCTGCTGAAAACGACGTGCATATTCTTGGGATTTCTTCTTTGGCGGCAGGGCACAAAACCCTGGCACCGCAAACCATCGAGGAACTGAAAAAACTGGGCCGGGAAGATATTCTGGTGGTAGTGGGCGGCGTCATACCCCAACAGGACTACACCTTTTTGAAAGAAGCGGGGGTCGCCGCCATCTTTGGACCAGGTACGGTAATTGCCAAAGCAGCGCAGGAATTGCTCCAAATGTTGATGTAAAAAAAAGCATTCTGGCTTACGCTCGAATGCCCAATAACTATAAACAAACAAAAAATATACCTTGTAAACGTATATTTTGCGCATATTGTTTAAAAAAAAGACCAGTTTCGCATTAAAATGCTGAACAATTTTAGATTTTGTAAAAACAAGACATGAAGGCAGGCTTGAATATTTGGCTGTTGATGATTCTATCGGTTTGCAGCAAACCCTTGTTGGCCCAACAAACCGCCACGGTATTGGGCACTATCCGGGATGCATCCAATGAACAGCCCATCGAATTTGTGACCGTTTTTATAAAAGGGACTGGAAACGCGGTCAGTACCGACGAACGGGGCAATTTCGCCTTGCAAGTCCCGGCCGAACAACGCCTGACCCTGGGTTTTAAACGGGTGGCCTACAAAGACCACAGCGCCGACTTGATTCCACTCAACCCAGGCGCTCGTTTTGTGCTCGATATTGCCCTTGCACCCAGCCAATCGAACCTGGAAGTGGTCATCCGTGAGCGCCGTTTGGATGAAACGGGCATGATTAAAGAAAAGAATATCAAGGACTTGCGGTTGTTGCCAAGTACGACAGGAAATTTAGAAAGTGTTTTACCCCACATCGCATTGGGCACGAATACCGGCACCGGTGGTGAATTGAGTTCGCAGTACCAGGTGCGCGGCGGCAACTACGATGAAAATCTGGTGTATGTCAATGATTTTGAAATTTATCGGCCGCAATTAATTCGCGCAGGCCAGCAGGAAGGTCTTACGTTTCCCAATATTGACCTGGTGCGCGATTTATCCTTCTCTTCTGGCGGTTTTCAGGCGAAGTACGGCGACAAACTTTCATCCGTACTGGATGTGAAATACAAGCGCCCGGATAGTTTGCGGGCCAGTGCGAGTGCCAGTTTGCTTGGTGCCTCGGCGCATATAGAGGGCAGCATCAAGCCCAAAAAAGACAGTTACCGCGCTTTTCGATACCTCGCAGGCGCACGCTACAAAAC
>CAIVGO010000013.1 GCA_903905445.1 uncultured Bacteroidota bacterium | reverse complement strand
GGGTACTTCTGGCGAAGGAATTTCTTCGGCTACCTGTGCAAGCGACCGTAAATCGAGGCTACGGCAGGTATCCGGTCCGGCTTTGGGATCAAACAATAATTGAGAAACCGCCAAAACCGACTGGTATTCCGCTTCCCCATGTATGCGGCGGGTGATTTCTTCGGCAAAAATGCGTTTTACACTTTGCATATCGCTACCCGCTTCCAAGGCTTCAATTTCTTCCTTGTTTTTTAAGGAAAAATAGCGCAAAAACTTGGGTACATCCCGGTCATCTGCATTGATCCAAAACTGGTAAAAACGGTATGGAGAGGTCAAATTCGGGTCGAGCCAAATGTTACCCGTCGAACTTTTGCCAAATTTGGTACCATCGGCTTTCGTAAGCAAAGGCGTGGTGACCGCATATAATTTTTGATCGTCTATTTTACGGCCCAACTCAATACCCGCCGTGATGTTGCCGTATTGGTCACTGCCACCCATTTGCAGGGAAATGCCGTGGTGTCGGTGCAACAATACAAAGTCATACCCTTGCAACAACTGATAGCTGAATTCGGTAAATGAAATACCCGATTCCAAACGGCGTTGCACGCTTTCTTTCGACATCATATAATTGACCGTCAAGTATTTACCTACATCCCGCAGGAAATCCAGGACGTTCATGTCCTTATAAAAATCGTAGTTGTTCACCAACAAGGCGTGGTTGGGGGTATCGGCATTAAAGTTGAGCAGTTTGCGGGCCTGTTCTACTTGAAATTTCAGGTTATGATCAAGTTCGTCGTACGTTTTCAACTCCCGTTCTGCATCCTTGCCGCTGGGGTCGCCGATGCGTCCGGTTGCGCCACCCATGAGCATTACAGGCTGATGTCCGCTCCGTTGTAAGAACGTGAGCAGCATGATTTGCACATAATTGCCAATGGTCAGCGAGGGCGCGGTTGGGTCGAAGCCAATATAGCCTTTTACGATACCCGATTTGAGGTGTTCATCGAGGCCAGGCGTTGAGTCGTGGATGAGGCCGCGCCATGCAAGTTCGGAAAGAAAGTCGTTGTTGGTCAAAACGTTGTAAAGTTGTACGATGAAACTGGGTACTGCATAAATGCGTTTCCGAGTCAAAATGTTCCCGGAAGTCGCATGGCGGCAAAATTAGAGCGGTATTTCTAATTTTGGTAAGTATTCATAAAGAAAAGCGGCTGTTCAGGAAAAATCCCAAACAGCCGCCTGTTTATATAGTCAACGCAAAGATGCTTATTGGATCGCGATCTGTACGTAAGCCGTTTGGTCGCCCGAACGCACACGCAGGTTGTACACACCCGCAGGCAAGTCGCCATATTGGAAAGCATGCAACAAATTACCTGTGCTGTAATCTACAATTTCACGTTTGATGAGGCTGCCCAGGGTGTTGTAGAGGGTAAATTCTACTTCATCACCGGCAGCGCCTTTCATTTCTACGCTAAATGCGCCATTGTTTGGATTCGGGAATACGCGGAAAAGATCCAGCCAAACAGGTGTTTGGGTCCCAGTAATCACCACATTGACCACTTGTTGTAAGGTGCTGGCACCACAGGCATTAATCGCAGACAACTCGACGGTGTACGTACCAGAGGTTGTGTACACATGCGTAGGATTGGCTTCATTGCTGCCAATAGAACCGTCCCCAAAGTTCCAGCTGTAGGAATTCGCATTGAACGAGAAGTTGTTGAAGTCAACTGCACCTTGGTTGGTTACAAAGGTGAACGACGCTGCTGGCAATCCTTGGGTCTGGATATAGTTCTGAAGCGTCAAATCATTGCTGCCAAACTGGTTCACCACCGTCAAACTCACGCCAAAAGATCCTGGTGCACTGTAGGTTACCGTAGGGTTTTGCAAGCTCGATGAAGGTGGATTGCCGCCTTGGAAACTCCAGTTCCATGCCGTTGGGTTGCCTGTCGACTGGTCAGTAAATGTAATCGTAAACGGTACACATCCGCTGGTTTCACCCGCACTGAAGGCCGCTGCGGGCGCTTCTCCGGCTATACTGATTGTTTGTACAAACGAAACGGTGCCACATCCATTTGCTGCATTCAGGGTAATTTCGTAATCACCCGGTGCCGTGTAGGTATGCGTTGGGTTCGTTGCGTTGCTAACTTGCCCGTCGCCAAAGTCCCAATTGTAAGAATTGGCATTCGTAGAGGTATTGGTCAGGGTAACGGTATTGCCACTCGTCTGGTAAGAAAAAGCAGGTGCTGGCTGGGCTCCAACGCTGATGTTGGTGCTGGTCGTGCTGCTGCCTGATCCATTGCTCACAGTAAGCGTCACTGTAAACACACCTTCCTGACTCCAGGTAACGGTCGGATTTTGTTCGGTAGAGCTGCTTGGCGTACCACCTGGGAAATCCCAACTTAAATTGGTGGAGTTTGCACTCGACGTATTGTTAAACTGCACGACAAATGGAATACATCCAATCGTTTCATTTACATTAAATGCTGCAGTAGGGGGTGTTGCGATGGTCACTGTTTGGGTGGCCGTCGTTGTTCCACAACTGTTGGTTGCGGTCAACACCACAGTATAAACGCCATCTGCCAAATAAGTATGGATCGGGCTGGCATTTGTAGAAGTATTACCATCTCCAAAATCCCAGCTATACGATAGCGCGTTACTCGATGCATTTGCAAAAGTTGCAATATTGCTCGATACCCCTGCGGTGAAATTGGCAGCAGGTATAGTGCCCACACTGATGTAATTGTTTTGGGTTGCGGTGGCAGTACCAGCCGCATTGCCCACCGTGAGTGTTACGCTGTACACGCCGGGCGTATTGTACACCACCAGCGGGTTCTGTTGTGTGGAAGTACTTGGGGTGCCGCCTGGGAATTCCCAATTGTAGGTACTGCTGTTGGCAGAAGAAGTGCTGGTAAATTGAACGGTCAAATCTGCGCAACCGGAAGTAACATTGGCCGCAAAGCCAGCCGTTGGCAACGATGAAATAACCACTGTTTGGCTGGAAGTTGTAGTGCCACAGCCATTGGTAGCCGACAAAACAACGGTGTAGGTGCCATCCGTGGTATAAGTATGGCTTGGGTTGGTCGCAGTGCTGTTTCCGCCATCGCCAAAGTTCCAGCTGTACGTGCTGGCATTGGTGCTGGTGTTGGTAAAGTTAACTGTCAAGCCGCTGTTTGCACTGGTAAACGATGTAGCGGGGGTAGACCCGATCGTAACAAAGTCCGTTTTTATCAGGGTATCGCTGCCGGTTGGGTTGCTTGCAATCAAGGTCACACTATAAGTACCCGGTGTGTTATAAACCACAACTGGATTGGCAACGGTCGAACTCAATGGGGTGCCTCCTGGGAAACTCCAGGCATATCCCGTTGTATTAGCAGATGCACTGCTGGTAAATTGTACGGTCGTTGATACGCAACCACTGGTTGGTGTACCGGTGAAATTCGCTGTTGGTGGTGTTGCAATGGTCACTACCTGGGTAGCCGTGTTGGTACCGCAAGCATTGGTGGCCGTGAGCACTACCGTATACACGCCATCGTTGATGTACGTGTGGGTCGGATTGGTAGCGGTACTGGAATTGCCATCGCCAAAGTTCCAGCTATAAGAAAGTGCGTTGGTGCTGGTATTGGTAAATGTGGCTGTTTTACCATTTACACTGCTGCCAAACCCGGCATTGGGCACTGTTCCAACCGTAATATAGTTGGTTTTGGTAATGGTATCATTTCCAGCAGCATTGCTTACGATCAGCGTTACTGAATACGTTCCGGCCGTTGGGTACACGGCCACTGGATTGGCAATGCTGTCGTTGGTAGTGGTACCACCTGGGAATTGCCATTTATAACCCGTTGCATTGGTCGAACCAGTGCTGGTAAATTGTACGGTAAGTGGTGCGCATCCGCTGGTTGGCGTGCCCGTAAAGTTGGCAGTAGGTGGCGTAACCAGCGTAATTGTTTTAAAGAACGTATCAATTCCGCAGGCGCCTGTAGCAATCAGGCGTACCAAATACACCCCATCAGTGGCATAAATATGCACCGAATTGGTATCGGTAGAACTGGTGTTGTCACCATAGTTC
Source organism: uncultured Bacteroidota bacterium (assembly GCA_903905445.1). Lineage (GTDB taxonomy): Bacteria > Bacteroidota > Bacteroidia > Chitinophagales > Saprospiraceae > M3007. The sequence continues at coordinate 3,696 of CAIVGO010000013.1, read as the reverse complement.
CAGTTATAGGTGTTACCGCCCGTGCTGGTATTGGTAAAGTTTACCACCAAACCGTTGATCGTGTTGTTAAATCCGGCATTAGGACCGGCATTTACGGTGATAACCTGGGTTGCGGTGCTGCTCCCTCCAGCATTGGTTGCGGTAAGGGTGACGGTATAAGTACCTGGGTTAGCAAATGTTACGGTCGGATTTGTATCAGTAGAAGTAGCCGGTGTGCCGCCTGGGAAATTCCACAGGTAACTGACTGCACCGGTTGTCTGGTTTGTAAAGTTCACCACCAGTGGAGCACATCCGCTGGTTGGATTTGCTGTAAATGCAGTGACTGGGGGCGTTGCGAGGGTGACAACTTTGGTAATCGTTGTGGTGCCACAATCGTTGGTTGCCGTCAGTACCACATTGTACGTACCACCCACCGTGTAGGTATGTACTGGGTTGGTTACGGTACTGGTAGTGCCATCACCAAAATTCCAGGAGAACGACGTGGCGTTGCTGGTGGTGTTATTAAATGTTACCACCAACCCATTGTTGCTGAAGGTAAATCCAGGAATAGGCGTGGTTTGCGCAGTAATATAATTGGTTTTGGTTTCTACCGCACTACCTGAGGCATTAAAAGCGGTCAAAGTAACCGGGTAGGTGCCAGAAATATTATAAAATACCACCGGATTTACCGCATTGGAACTGCTTGGGTTACCGCCCGGAAACTGCCAGTTGAACGTGGTTGCGTTGCTCGAAGATTCGTTGGTGAAAGTTACGAAAAGGGTCGTGCAACCACTCGTTGGAGAGGCGCTGAAATCGGCTGTTGGGGCCGTATTGATAATTTTTACCCGCGTGGCAGAGGCGCAGTTGTTGCTCGCAATCAGCGTAACCGTGTAATTTCCAGCATCTGCATAGGTGTGCACAGGATCTACATCAAAACTGGAAGTGCCATCGCCAAAGTCCCAAATATAGCCCGTTGCATTGATAGACGTATTGGTAAAGGTAACGGTTAGGCCACTCACTGTAAAGGTAAAATTGGCACTTGGTAAAGGTAGGACTTCAACCTGCTTGGTAATGGTAGAGTTACCATTCACCGTCAGGGTTGCATTGTAAGTCCCCGGGGTATTCCAGGTAACAACCGGATTTTGCTGGGTAGAAGTAGCAGGCGTGCCACTTTGGAAGGTCCATGCCCGGCTGGTAACCGATCCGGTAGACTGATCTGTAAATTGTACTGCCTGGCCCTGGCATGCAGGATTTGGATTAAAGGTAAAGTCGGCTGTGGCCAAAGGCGCACAAGGGGCAAGGCAGCCATTGTTGATCAACGGCGTTACAAAGGAATTAAAAGAATTGGATGATCCGTTACTCCAGGTATTGGCGGTCGATACAAACGGGCACATGATAAAATTGGGCGGACAAGCACCTGCTCCATCATGTTGCATGGAAAAGTTATGGCCAATTTCGTGCGAAGTCATACAACGCAGCAACTCGGAGTTGGTGGTAAAGTCCTGTAAACAATGGTATTTAAAACTGCTACAAACCGCACTCAAATAGGCAATACCTACTGTACCGCCCGTGAAATCGCGGTTGGTCCACAATTCACCCAAGTCAAAAGGAACACCAAATCCGCCACCGTTACCCCAGGTGCGGAAACTGGCCAGCAAAGCGCCCGCATCCAGCGAATTCGTCCAAGGATCGGAGCCTGTTACCACAAACTGCGTAACAATCACAAAGGTAAGATCGTGGTTAAAACTGCCCAAATAGTCGTTTTGTACGTCGTTGATAACCCCCGTATTATGGTTTTCAACGGCTGCAACCGAACCGTATTTAGTCAACATCGAATTATCAGAAGCGATGGCCAGGTCCAGTTGGTAACATGCCATGGATTCTGCGCCATTTTGTTTTTGTGTTTCGTGGGCATCTTCTATCAGCTTTTTCAATTCCATGCCTTCATCGATCACCGCACAAGTAGCATCATTGTCGCGGATTACTGCGTCCATATCATATACTACAAACAAATTGCGTGCAGCACTTGGGTCAAAATAGTACAAGGGCTCTATATAATACCGCTTGGAGCCCTCTTGTACAAAACCAAAGAGAAAATCCTGATTGACCGTAAGGCGTACGGTTCCTCCGCCATTCAATTCATTCCCTTTAAGGGCTTTGGGGCCAGCACCATAGGATTTTTGAAGTCCTTTTTCGGAAAGTACTTGCAATTGGTAATTGGAAGCAATGACACCGCTCTCAACCAGGTCGAGTTTCCATTGGTGCATGCCCAATTGCAAATTAATGATCGCATTTGATCCAGGGTTGGTTTTTACTTTGGCGTTTACAGCATCCACATCTATTTGGTAAACATCCCAGTAGGTCAGCGATTTTTTGAGCGCTGGGTTTTCAGTGACGTAGGGAACTCCCTGGATGGTTTGTGCTGAAAGGTGAAAGGAAAATGTTGCACTCGTCAGTACGACAAGCAAGAACAACACGCGTAAGAATTGCGTCATAGTAAGGTACTGGATTTGAGAAAATTTGAAAAATATCAGAATGCAAACATCGGTTTCTGGCTTGCATGGATTATTAACAAAAGCAATGATCTAGCATTTATCATTCCAGAATCGCCTGCGAATGTACAATTAGTTGCAAAAAAGGTTTTTTTCTTGCGAAGAAAAATGTGCTTTTCGTCGTAGTAAGACTATTTTTCAATGCTGGGAAAATAGTTTTGGTCGAATGTATTCTTATTTTTTACAACTTTGGCAAATTAGAATTGGAAGCGGGTTGGCTGTACGATTTTTATTAATCGGGCGGCATCATGACGATTTTTATGTTTTTTTACCCCATTTATGTTAAAAATGTACTTAATTTCGATGTGGTGTATTCATGGTGAGGTCATATTTCTTTTCCATACGCCCTTTTTTGCATAATTTTAACACGTCAAATTGGCAATTAACCAAATTCTATGATTGTATGAAGAAATTACTACTCCTTAGTCTGTTGTGGCTATGTGTTTTGTCGGCTAATGCCCAGTCGAAAATAGAAGGCAAGGTGACCGATGCGCAAAGCGGGGAAGCCCTGATTGGCGTGAGTGTTTTTGTAAAAGGTACCAATATCGGCGACGTTACGAATATTGAAGGGAAGTTTGCCTTTGTCGTAGCCGATCCCCAAAAGGTGGTACTCGTTTTTAATTATACCGGGTATGCATCGCAGTCCATTCGCCTGGATGGTAAAACTACCCTGGACGTTCAAATGGGTGAAGACCTCAATTCCTTAGACCAGGTGGTTGTGGTAGGTTACGGCACCCAGCGCAAAAGTGACCTTACCGGCTCGGTAGGTACCCTGAAAGCCAAAGACATTGAACGTATTCCAACGGCTTCTGTCGACCAGGCTTTACAAGGAAAAATTGCCGGCGTGTACGTAAGCCCAGTAAGCGGCGAACCCGGCAAGGGGGCAGTTATTCGCATTCGTGGTACGGGTACCCTCAACAACGCCAACCCGCTTTATGTCGTTGATGGCATGTTACTCGACGACATTGCCTTCCTCAACCCGCAAGATGTAGCCTCGATCGAAGTCTTGAAAGACGCTTCTTCGACCGCAATTTATGGCAACCGCGGCGCCAATGGGGTCATTATGATCACAACCAAACGCGGTTCTGAAGGAAAACGGGCTGTTGTTACTTTCGATTCATACTATGGCTCGCAGGAAATTGCCCGCAAAGTGCCCTTGGTCAAT
>CAIVGO010000012.1 GCA_903905445.1 uncultured Bacteroidota bacterium | reverse complement strand
ACAGAAAAATCTGCGTAACATCTGCGAAAAAACATCTGAGTAACATCTGCGCGAAACCTGTCCCGCAGTGTGCATCCATTCATCCCACGAAACTCGACATTTTTTATTTCGCGCAGATGTTACACGGAAAAAAAGCAGATGTTACACAGAAAAATCTGCGTAACATCTGCGAAAAAACATCTGTGTAACATCTGCGCGAAACCTGTCCCGCAGTGCATCCATCCATTTAAATCCTAGTCTATTATGAAACAATACATCCTGCTAATATTTCTTCTGGCGCAAACATCCATCCTAAAAGCCCAAAAAGGGGAAATCATCTACCACGTATTCCAGCGCAGTTTTTACGACAGCAATGGCGACAACCAGGGCGATTTAAACGGTCTAAGGGAAAAACTGGATTACCTGCAGAATTTGGGCGTAACGGCCATCCTGCTGTTGCCCCTGTACGATGCCGATTGTTACCACAATTATTTTGCCCATGATTTTGAAAAGATAGACCCCGAATATGGAACCATGCAAGATTATATTGCCCTGGTGAAAGCAATTCATCGGCGCGGTATGAAGATCTATATCGACATGGAAACCCAATATGTAACCGAAAAACATGCGTGGTGGCAGGATGCCGTGGGCAATCTTTCGTCCAGGTATAGCGATTACCTTTTATTCGATGATGCCGCCCACACCACCCCGGCCTCCATGGTATTCGATTTAAGGGCCTTGAACAGTTATGATGGATCAAGTATCAAGGTAACCACCGTCAACCTGCGCAGCAGCAAAGTGCTTGCGTACAACAAAAAACTGTTTGGCTTTTTTGTTGACCCCAACCACGACAAAAAATTTGACGATGGCGTAGATGGATTTCGCCTAGACCATGCCATGGATCATTTGGATGGAAAACCTGCGCTTACCCATCTTTTTGCCCATTTTTGGAAGCCTTTGCTCACCCATTTAAAGCAAATAAACCCCCGACTAAAAACCGTGGCCGAGCAATCCGACTGGAAAGATTACGGTTTCGCTTACTACGAACAGGCAGGTGTGGATCGGGTGTTTGGCTTTGGCTTGCAATCGGCGATACAGTCGTTTGACAAACAACAACTTATAAACAAAGCCGATACCATCTTAACACAGTGTCCCCCAGGAAAAGCGCCCATTATTTTTATAGAAAACCATGACATGGACCGCTTTGCTTCGGTAGAAAAAAACATCCAAAAGCAGCAGGTTGCCGCGGCCTTGATGCTATTAATCGGAGGTGTCCCATCCATTTATTACGGACAAGAGATCGGGATGCAGGGCAAAACGGGTTCGTTCAGCAATACCGATGGCAATGATATTCCGCGCCGAGAAGCATTCGACTGGTATGCCGGTGCAGCAGGCCGCGGCATGGCCATTTGGTACAAAAACACCGGTCCCTGGTGGACGCAAACCAACTTAAAAGCCCAGGATGGCATTTCGCTGGAGGAACAAATACGCGATTCGAGTTCGTTGTATGCATATTACAAAAAATTAATCCACCTAAAGCAAAGTAACCCGGCCCTGGCCAATGGACAATATGCCCTGGCCCAAAATGACAACCCCTCAGTGTTCAGTTTTTACCGAATTTTCAAACAGCACAAGGTTTTGGTGGTGGTCAATCTTTCTGACGCTACCCAAAACGCCGTGTTTACCAATGCGGATAAAAAGTACAGGCTTTTATGGGGTAAAAATTCGGTTATTAATCAAGCAGTTGCGTTAAAACCTTATGAGGTGCTTGTATACGAAGTACAATAAGGCCATCCATCCTCCATCTTGGTATAATTTCCACAGATGCTAAGCAGATGTTTCTGCGTAAAATCTGCGCTTTTTTTTCTGTGTAACATCTGCGCGAAATAGAAATATTCAGTAATGCGGGGTTTTAAGACCCAAAAGCAGTCTAACGAAAAATTAGTTAGACTGGAAAAATCAAATTTCACGGATAAAGTGCCGCGTTTCATGGATCAAGCAAGCAATTATACAGAGGAAATACATGGTAAGTTAGATTGGAAGACTGGTTTCATCCAGCAAGCGGGCAGCAGTCACCTGTTCTCCCTTGCTGGTTGATCAAAAGCGGGCGGACAATGGGATCAATGGATCTCAAATTCATCAAAAAAGACCGCTCGGAACCTTGTGTGCAGGCGAAATTGCCGAGATGCAACATGCGTTACGATGTTTTTTTGCTTTTTCATCCATAAAATTGGTTGGAAGATCCAAGAAATTAGTTGGAAGATCCAAGGAATTGGTTGGGATCTCCGTGAAATGCGGCAACTGAAGGATGCGACGGGTTGAAACTTCCGAGTATTGAATCGGTTCATCCAGGAAATGGGTTGGTTGATCTGAAGGATTGGATGCTTCATTTGAGCAGTTAGTCGGTTTCTCTATGAAATTTGGAGACACCTCCGTGCAATGTGCTGATTTAACCGGGAAAATTGTGAGTTTAACCAGGAAATGACCTTTAAGATTCCAGATATCTTTCGAAGGTTTTGGTTTTATAAAAAAGAAGCATCGGGCAACGTGACGACCTCGCGAGCGGTCGAATATTGGTAGAAAAGATAAACGTCCCCACCCCATTACGACTTCGGAGAAGTCACGCATTTGTAGCAACAAGCATTTGTAGAAAAAAGCAAACGTCCCCACCCCATCACGACTTCGGAGAAGTCATGCATTTGTAGCAACAAGCATTTGTAGAAAAAAGCAAACGTCCCCACCTCATCACGACTTCGGAGAAGTCATGCATTTGTAGAAACAAGCATTATTATATATGCCAATAATTAGGGCTGATCGTGCTCCCGGAATTGGACAATTGGATCGCTGCGCAGGGTTAGGTTGAGTTATGGTAGCATAAACAGACTACCTAATACAGATTTATTGCCAGGGAAAATTGAAAAAGTATCGCATGAATATGCTATATTGAAATTTTTTAGGTATGTTGTTTTAGAAGACTGTGAAGGAAGTTGTACTTTTGAACGCAGCCACCTGCTGCATGTTGTTCATGCATTGATACCAGGATTTTTGGAGCCTTGGGGTTGATTTGATTTCGGATTGCCGCAAGTGCTTCGTACGCTGCTTTTAATTGAAGTAATTGATTTACAAGTGGTACAACTGCGTAGGTATTTGATATACACGCAATAGGAGTTGCGGTAGTACGGTAGTTAGCACCAATACAAAATGAGACTATTACTAATATTGAACCTCTTAATTTGTCAATCTTTGCTGGGACAGAACTGTCCCAATGATTCTTTATTTAATCGTTTCAAGTATGATGTACAAATTGGAATGTTAAACCATTCTAATCGAATTGTATGGGATCATGAAACTAAGGAATCATATTATAAATTAATGATTCATTGCCCCATTAATTGTCTTGTGAAATACACGGATGATTCTGTTCCATCTATCCGAGCAATAATTTTTGAAGGTCTTGCAAAAAAGAATGTTGACGATGATATTCTTGGCGAAATTCTAAACAGACACAAAAATGATACAGCTCAATTCATTCGTGGTTCAACTGACGTACTATTTACTGAGACTGTCAGTGGGTACATGCAATTAATACTGAAATTGAAGGCTAATAACAAAACTTTCAATACAACCGGTTACTTTGAATCTCGTCTTGAAAATCTGCGAAGTAGTTTACAGAAAACCATTCGTATTTACATACCAGGAGAATATCACGGCATGGTGACAAAAGATGATTTACTATTAATAGATAGTTTGACATGTACATTACAAGGGTACAGGATTATCTCTTTTAATCTAATCTCTGACACTAAAACCTTCTCCACAAATAATATTTTTACGCAAGAAATCAAGGAGTTTATAAAAACTATGATATCAGGAGACCGCATCTATATTGATGAAATACGGGTTGAATTTCCTGACAAAACCATAGGAATAATTGGATGTAAATTCCTTAGAATTCAATGAGTATTGGATTGGGTATAACACGGGTTTTGCGTCAGGCTTGGTATCACTAATCTTTGACGGACAGTGAAATGGCGGGACAAAAATTTGAAGGTCAGGGTGGACACAGGGAAAAAACTGAGCCTAAAACCTGCTTTATATGCCATATGATCAATAACTTAGCGTAACCGCTCGCGGCTTTGAATAAATAATACTGGTGCCAACAATGCTCTGTCTCACATGGCCGGCTAAGCACGGCCACGTAGCCAGTGCTCACGTT
>CAIVGO010000011.1 GCA_903905445.1 uncultured Bacteroidota bacterium | reverse complement strand
TCACTCATCACTCATCACTCATCACTCCTCACTCCTCACTCATCACTCATCACTCCTCACTAAAATGTCCGATCTTTTTGATTTTTTCAAAGAAAACGAATCCAAACTGCACGAACTACCTTCGGAGCAGGTGTGGGAACGGCTGGAACAAAAACTGGAACGCCGCAAACAGCGCCCACGCCGGGGAATTCGCTTTTTGCAATTGGGGCAAGTTGCCCTGGTGCTCGTATTTCTGTTAATCACAGCAGTATTGGTATATTATTTTGTGCGACACACTTAAATGTTGCAATAGGATATTTAAAAATATAAATTATTGAAAATCAAATAATTAAAGTCTCCGTGCGCGTACCCACGCGACATTTTGACGGATAAAAAACGCCCGACTACACGGGAAGGAACACTTTTTCGCTACCTTTCGCCGGTTTTATTCATTTAGCCTGTGCGCAACCCTTTTTCCGATACACCGTCGCCGCTGTTCGGGTAATGGAAGTGGAGCCACCGGCTGTTATCGCTTGTTTTAAACAATGGCAAAATCCGGCAAACCCGTACCAAAATCAACTGCGCAAGAGAAAAAAGCGCCTATTGCAAAACCTGTTGCGCCTGTGCGGGACTGGCTACCCGCCATCGAACGCCCGATGGAAACAAAAACGCAACGGTATGCATTTTGGGGCCTGGCAGGTTTCGGCCTGCTCGTATTGATTTTCCTGTCGCTGGGCAGTGGCATCAATGCGGATGACAAGTTTCAATGCGATTATTCCAAAAAATTAGTCAATTATTACGGTACGTTTGGCCAAGACACCTCGGCGCTCAATATTCCCGATGGTAATATGCACCTATATGGTGGCTTTTTTGAAATTGTTACCGGTTTTGCCAATAAAGCGCTCGGACTGGAGCAAAACACCTTAGGCTACCACCAGGTACGCCATGCTTCCAGCGCGATTTTAGCCTGGGTGGCTATTTTGTGTACCGCTTTATTGGCCCGATTGATCGCGGGATGGCAAGCGGGACTATTTACTATGATTTTAATGTTGGTTTCGCCGCGCTTTATCGGAGATGGCTTGATGAACCCGAAGGACATTCCTTTTGCCGCCGGGTACATGATGGCCATGTATAATATGGTGGCGGTTTTGGACAAAATGCCCAATCCGCGCCGCTGGAACCTTATTGGTTTGGCTGCCGGACTGGCCATTGCACTGGCCATTCGTGCTGGTGGTTTGTTGTCGTTTGGTATCTTGTTTTTGTTTGCCGGACTGCATTTTTTACTTAAAAATGGTGGTTTGTCGGCCTTTTCCAATACAAAAGTACTGACACGTTATGCGGTGATCGTCCTTGGAACGGCGTTTGTAGGCTATGTTTTGGCGATGTTGTTTTGGCCTTATGCGCTGCAAAGTCCATTGAAAAATCCATTCATTGCGCTTTCCAAATTTTCCGACCTGGAGGTAAAAATCCGCGTGTTATTTGAAGGCGAAAACATGATGTCTGATAAAACGCCCTGGAACTATCCACTTAAATGGATTTTGTACACGATTCCCCTCGGTGTTGTGTTGGGCTTTTTGGGCAGTCTCGTACTTGCTCCGCGTTTTTTCAAGCAATACAACCGTTTGTGGGTCGCTTTGGTGTTTTTTGGCGGCATTTTCCCGATTTTTTATGTGATTTATAAAAACTCGGTGATCCACGACGGCTGGCGACATTTAACCTTTGCTTACCCTTGTATTGCGTTGGCAGCAGGTTTGTTTTGGAACGAGCTTACCCTCTTTTTTACCGGCAAAAAAGCACTCCAATACGCGGTTATGGGCGTTATGGGTCTCACGATCATTGATTCGGCGGCCTTTATTGCCATGAATCCGCAAATTCCATACGTATATTTCAACCCGATCAAGGGTGGGGTAGGGGGCGCTTACGGCGAGTTTGAAACCGATTATTGGGGCGTTTCTACCCGCCAAGGCATCGAATGGCTGGAGCAACAAGGCATTTTGCGTCCTGATATGCCCGAGTTGGTTGTCATCGCCACTAATATGTATTATTCTACCCGCCAACTCACCGCAAAATATGGCGATAAAGTAAAAATCAAGTACCTGAAATGGGAAAAACGCTGCGATGATGCTTGGGATTATGCCCTTTATCCGACCCGCTTTCTCGATGGCGCGACCCTGCAAAAAGGAAAATGGCCACCCGCCAATGCCGTACATATCGTAAAAGCCGGTGGTGCACCTTTGTTGGCTGTTTTGAAAGACAATGGTAAAAACTGTTCGCTTGCAATGGCTTCCATGAAACTCAACAACTGGCCCGGTGCCATCGAATATTTCCAAAAAGAACTCGAAAATGTGCCGAACAACGACCTGGCTTGGGTAAATTTGGGACAGGCATACCTCAATAACAACCAATTAGAAGAGGCCAAAGCGGCGGCAGAAAAGTCCCTCGAAATCAGTCCCGACGACGCACAAGCTAACAACTTGATCGGCATGTACTATTTGTACAAAGAAGATGCTGGACGGGCAAAAGCACAGTTTGAATTGTCGATTAAGCGGGAAGCATCCAATCCAAGCGCATGGTATTACCTGGCTTTAATCGCCAAACAACAAAACGATACCCAAACCGCCCTCAATGATTTGATGAAAGCCATTCAGATCGCACCCAATTTCCGGCCGGCGTACGAACTTTCAGCCCAAATTTACGAGGCAACGGGTAATACCGGCGCTGCACAACAGTTCCGTGCAGCAATCGGCCAGATGAAGTAACATGCAGGCTTAAATGCTTGATTTTAAATATATTAAAAACACCCGCTTGCTTTTGTAATTCGGGTTAATATCCATACTACTGTGAATTTTAAACTCTTGTTCCCGACTTTTCGCAACCGCTATTTGTTTGTGAAAGCCAAACTGAAAGAAGTTGCACAAACAACTCCTTTTGAAAAAGGCCTCAACCTCGGCACGGGCGAAGGCGATTACGACCGGATGGTGGCCGCATACTGCGCCGAATTGATCGGTTGTGATGTCAATGAGGAAGACCTGGCCCATGCCCGCGAACTCAACAAGGGCGTGATGAACCTGCATTATGAAGTAAATGATGCACTTGCACTTTCCTATCCAGATGCCAGTTTCGACCTGTTACTTTCCTGTGAGGTGATTGAACATGTGGGACAACCCGCCAAAATGGTGCAGGAAATCGGGCGGGTATTGAAACCGGGTGCGTATGCGATTATGACGTTTCCAAGCCGCGAATTTCCGATCACCTACGACCCGATCAACCGATTTTGGCACTGGTTCGGCAAAGGACCTAAAGAATACCGCATTTCCCAGGGCGCATATGCGTTCGGCCATGATTACCTGATCGGTTCGGCCGATTTCAAGCAATGGGCCGCCGATGCAAACCTTGAAATCATCGAATTTAGAGGCTTAAGTCACTACCTGGTTGGGCTGTTGGAAGTGTATTGGACCGGCGTGGTACAAAGCATTTTCAAGAAAAACTCGAAAAACATTACCGAAGATTCCAAAACCAGCCTCACCGTACGTCCGGCATCCGTAAATGACCCGGCCCTTGGATTTGTAACTGATTTTATTTTGTGGCTGGATCGAAATTTGTTTGCCTGGACCCACCACAGCGTGGGAAAAGGAATTGTTTTACGTAAAAAATAACGATGTTTAATATGTTGTTGGTAAATAAAATAAACGCTTTTTTGGGACTTGGCATCCTGGTTGTGATCCTGGGAGCGGCATGTAATTCCGGGCCATTCGATTTGAAATTTTATTTGGTGTACAACGGCACCAGCGGGGAGCCCATTTCGGATGGAATGGCCACTTTGCAATTTGGGGCCGAAAAACCTTTCCCCGTTACCCAGCCCGACGCACGTGGCATGGTGGAATATCGCGGTGTGCCGGGAAAATACCTGAATGACTCCATTAAACTGGTATTTACCCCTTCTGGCAATCGGCGCTGCAGGGTATTGGATCAAAGTGCTTACACCGCCAAGGATCAAAAAGTGATTTATTTTACCCTCGATTTCCCAAGCGACAATACCACCTTTGAATGGTCTTTGCGCGATCAGGCGGGAAATGGTATCGAGGGCGCGATTATTAAAGCAATGGGTGGAAAATATCAGGTGGAATCGGGGTCCAACGGTTATTTTACCTTAAGTTTGCCCAAAGCAGCAGGGGAAAAAGCCCTTTTTGAAATTGAAAAAGACGGTAAAACGCTGCTAAAACAAGAAATTGAGATTGCGCCAGAATATCGGCGCCTGGTTATAAATCCTCAATAGGAAACTACTGCATAGGTCATGTCCGCAATTTAATCGAATAACAAGGTGCTCCGTACGAAAGTGTACATCAACATCTTGTGCCCATTGCTCACTTAACGGATGCTGTATTTACAAAGATGGAACAAAAATTTGAATTACTTCGATCAAAAATTGCGGAAGCGAAATCTGGCGGCGGACAGAAACGCATAGACGCCCAACACAAAAAAGGCAAACTCACGGCACGTGAACGCATCCATTTCTTGATGGATCCGGGCTCTTTTGAAGAAATTGGGGCCCTGGTGACCCACCGCGCTACCGATTTTGGGATGGCCGATCAACAATTCCTCGGAGATGGGGTAGTGACCGGATATGGCACGATTGGTGGGCGTCTGGTGTATGTTTTTGCCCAGGATTTTACCGTTTTTGGTGGTTCCTTGTCCGAAACCCATGCCGAAAAAATCTGTAAAGTGATGGACCTCGCGGTACGCAACGGTGCGCCGATGATTGGCCTCAACGACTCGGGTGGCGCGCGTATTCAGGAAGGCGTGAATTCACTTGGCGGGTATGCTGATATTTTTTACCGAAACGTACAGGCCAGTGGTGTGATTCCACAAATTTCGGCCATTCTCGGCCCTTGTGCCGGTGGCGCAGTGTACAGCCCGGCCATGACCGATTTTATTGTCATGGTAGAAGGCAGTTCCTATATGTTTGTGACCGGCCCGAATGTGGTAAAAACGGTGACCAATGAAGAAGTAAGCAGTGAAGAACTGGGCGGCGCCAGCACCCACGCCAGCAAATCGGGGGTGACCCACTTAGTCGCCACCAACGATGTAGATTGCATTGAAAAGGTAAAACGCCTGCTCTCCTATATCCCGCAAAACTGCGAAGACCAGGCTCCCCGCCTTGACTATACTTTGGGCGACGAATACCGCGATGAATTGATGCACATCATTCCCGAAAACGCCAACCATCCCTATGATATGAAGGAGGTGATCGCCGGGATTGTGGACACCGATTCATTTTTTGAAATTCACGAAAGTTACGCTGAAAATATTGTGGTGGGTTTTGCCCACCTGGCAGGTCGCAGCATCGGAATTGTCGCCAACCAACCCATGAACCTCGCGGGCGTGTTAGACGTAAATTCCTCCAAAAAAGCAGCCCGTTTTGTGCGTTTTTGCGATTGTTTTAATATTCCCTTGCTTGTTTTAGTGGATGTTCCGGGCTTTTTGCCAGGTACCGACCAGGAATGGAACGCCATCATTACCAATGGCTCCAAGTTGCTGTACGCCTTTTCGGAAGCAACCGTACCGAGTATCACCGTAATCACCCGCAAGGCTTATGGGGGCGCGTACGATGTAATGAACTCCAAGCACATCGGGGCCGATATGAATTACGCCTGGCCAGGCGCAGAAATTGCGGTGATGGGGGCAAAAGGCGCTTCTGAAATCATTTTCAAGCATGAAATTGATGCAGCAGCAGACCCAGCCGCCAAACTGGCCGAAAAAGAAAAAGAATACGGCGACACCTTTGCCAATCCCTACCGCGCCGCCGCCCGTGGATTCATCGATGAAGTGATTTTACCGCGTGAAACCCGCCGAAAATTGATCAAATCGTTTGCAATGCTGGAAAATAAAGTCGTGGCACGTGCAAAACGGAAACATGGGAACGTGCCCCTGTAGCTGGACCCCTTGCGGGTCCTAACCTCCGCCCAAGGGCCCGCCAGGGCCCTCGGGCGCGGGGAGACGCGGCACAAGCGGGGGTATCCGCTGTCGCACCCGTGGGGGGTACGGGGTACCTGCGGGGGTACGCGTGCACACGTGGGGGTACCCGCGAGGGGTACCCCTACGTGACGACGTGCCCCACAAACTGCGCCCCATTATCAATAATCCGCCGCCCACTCCGCCTAAAACCCAACCCACAAGCCTCATACGCGAAAAATATACCCGATTGGTAATACATACCTTGCGCATCCTGAGCCAGTTGTGCATAAGCCTGATATACACAGGCTTGCCCTTCATATTCCCCTTCCCGCACCTCCAGCGGCAAGCCAATGCCATCATACACCGTTACATTACTGCCTTCCCGGCCCAAAATCACCTTTTGAACAAACGGATAATTTTGGCGACCAATCGGCTCCTCCAAAGAAGCCTCCAGCAACAGCGGATCATTCGGATACAAATCCCATAAATATTTCAAAATCGCCTTGCTCTGAAACAGCATCGTATAAGCCGGATTCAGAATCACCGCTACGTCATTGCGGACAATTGCAGTCAGCATTTTACACAAATCCGGCTCTTCCAGTGCGATGTATTCCCAGGGCACCAATTTAAACCAAAATGGAAAATACAGCGGTTGCCCAATGGCATCCTTACCAAAAATGCCCGTTGTTTCTGAAAAAACCACCTCATCCACATAACAAAAACCGGTTTCAAACCCCGCCTCTTCTGCAGCCTCTACCAACAAGGATACATTGTGATCATCTTCCGGTGCACCGCGCATGGTCGAGAACAAAATAGCAGGCTCCCGATCCGGATTCAGCGAGCGCAGGCGTTTGAAATTTTCCACCAGGGCTTCATAGACAAAATTGAATTGTTTCGTTTCGTCCAAATTGTTCGCCTTCAATTGGGCCCACTGAATAATAGACGATTCCGGCAGGGTCGTGGCCGTATCCGCATTGAATTCAAGAAGTTTAATCGGTGCGCCATCCACACCGCCCGCCACGTCGAAGCGACCGAAAAGATGCAGATGCCGTTCATCCTCCCAAGTCAGCCGAATCAGTTCGTGCAAATTTGCAGGGATGCCTAATTTACCCATCAAATTGTGCTGCAAAACATGCTCCGCCGCAGCCGCAAACATATCATACAAACGATTACCCGCTGCATAAAACGCATCGCGCTCCGCCTCCGAAATCACCACCAACTGATTGGTCAGGTAATTGCCCGCTTCTTCCGATATAAAATAATCCCAACCCAACGATTCAAAAATTGGGTTGGGCAATTGGTCAATGGCTTGTAATTTCATGTAAAATGTCCTAAAAACAGGTTTTTGAAAATAAAAAAACAGGGCGCGTGGACACGTACCCTTTATAAAGTGGACCTCAAAATGCCCGCTTAGCTGCCCGTGCTACCGCCCCAGCCCCGGAAAAAGCCACTTCGGCCGCGCACCGGGCGCATTTGGGTGCGGCTCACC
The DNA here is from genome assembly GCA_903905445.1 of uncultured Bacteroidota bacterium. GTDB lineage: Bacteria > Bacteroidota > Bacteroidia > Chitinophagales > Saprospiraceae > M3007. The sequence continues at coordinate 13,376 of CAIVGO010000011.1, read as the reverse complement.
GACGTGCGTTTCAATTCCTGCGAAACCGCCGTGCCCGCCGAATAAGCGCCACCTGCGTTGTAGCCATTTCGGTAAATGCCTTGCTGCACCGGTGAATTAAAGCTGCGGCCCATCATATAACCCATCGCGCCCCACCAAAGCACATTGCCCATGCCGCCACCGTGGTGGTAGTGTTGCACATTGTTGGTGTGTTGTCGGGTTACCGTATCGGTGGGTTGTACCAGCGCTTTGGCCTGGTCGAGGGTAAGTGTATCCGTTTTTCCATTCAAACGTTTGATGATGACCCGGGAAGCATCCTTGCTGTCCACCACTTGTTCGTCGGCAATCACAAAATTACCGGCTTCTGTTTCTTCGATGGTCGTAATAACGCCTTTGGTGGCTTCCTGAACCGTAACTTGTTCCCAATCATTGCCATTATCGCTGCTACCGCAGCTCATTTGAGCGCCGATCATCGCGGCCACCGCCACGTACATACCGCCTTTTTTAATTCGGTGCGACCAATCGGACGCGGTACTATAATTTTTATATGGTGTCATGTAGAAGATGGTTGTTGCCTGTTGGGCAAAAGTGTGGTGCAAAGTTGCGCTTCTTCCCGATGGAAAGCAACATCGGTCACCAGCATTTCGATGAGGCCGGATTGGATTTCGATGAATTGGGATGGAACATAGATGGTTTCGAAGCTTGGGATTGGTTAAATTTTTTCCGATCCCGATCTGAGGGACGCGCCATTTCCGGAAGCGCTCAAACGTGCCATTAAATTGATCATGAACAGTTTAGCATCACGCTTTGTTTGTTCTTAGGCAAAAGACTAGAAGGTGCCACTCCGGTTTATATTTGGAAATTAAAACAGCGATATGAAACAACTACTATTTGTGCCACTTTTCTTAATTTCAATCAACCTCACTTGCCAAAATTTGACTGATTGGTATCTGAAGTGTGATTCTTTGGATCAAAAATGCGGCTATGTGGATAAAGATGGAATTGTTAAAATTGAAATTGGAAAGTATCCCTTGTGCCTAACCGACACTTTTATCAACAATGCAATTGTATATACCAAAGAACTGGGCTATTGCCTAATTGATAAAAGCGAGCATATTTTATTTAAAATCTACGAGTATGACAATGGACCCGATTATACCATCGAAGGATTGTATAGAATTGTTGTTCAGGGGAAAATTGGTTTTGCAAATGACGATGGAAACATCATTATTAATCCAAGGTTTGATTTCGTGAAGCCTTTTGAAAATGGTTTAGCGGAATTTTGTGTTGAGTGTAAACAGGTTAGGCAAAATGAACATTTTGTAATGGAAGGAGGGAAATGGGGTTTTATTGATAAAACAGGCAAGGTGGTAGTAGCGCCTATTTTTTATAAAAAAAGTGCGTTTGATGATCAGTATTATATCAAAAAAAAGAATGCACACAGCATTACCAAAGAGGAAGTTATAAGGAGATATAGGAAGGGGTAATGTTGTAAATTGTGGCGTGAGCGACAGGGACATTAAAAACAAAGGTTTATCCTTGTAAATTAAGAAGTCCGCTTTAGAATTTACAAGGATAAACCCATATTTTAACTCCGTATGTGCTCTTCTGCGCCCTAACAAGGCTTTGTGCTCTGTCCTCCGACTGAAGTCGGAGGATACAAGATGTTATCTACGCTATCTGGGTTTTCCTGCATTTCGCGCTTCTTTTATTTTGGTATCTGAATTGGGAATACCAGGACTGGCCTTCGTTCTTTTAGACTTACGTGGTTATTGCTTTCTCCACCTTTCCAGCAATGGAACACTTTACAGTAGGAATTCAAGGCCCCTCACAACACAAATACGGCCCAACCACTTCTAATTTTGTGCAAAACGCTCCAAGTCCTGACAGGGCAACTTTGGCCAAACCCTGATTTATAAATCCAATGGGTCCAAAAAAACCAAACCTGGTAACCCGGAAAAATCGGAAATATTACGCGTGATAAGCATACAATCATGTATTAATGCCGTAGCAGCTATGATGGCATCTGGCAATTTCATTTTACGCGTTTGGCGAATTGAAATTACCTTGAGAATGACTTTTTCATCAATTGGAAGCCGAAACAAAACGGATAGCAAAGTTTCAATTGCTTTTTTTTCATTTTCATCGGAAAATGCATAGCCCAATGTCTCCATAAATGAAACATCAGAAAGGTAAAGTGCATCATCCGCCTTGATAAAAACTTCGGGGGATAGCGCTTTCTTTGCGATATAAATAACAATATTAGAGTCTAGCAAAAGTTTACGACCACTCATCTCGCTGTTGATTTTGCCAATTCAAAGGATCCGTGATACCTTGGAAAAGTGGCTTTGACTGTTGTTCCAATACTGATCGCAGCTGAACCAATTGGCTGTCTGATGTAGAAGGATTTTGAGATGTAGGTACAGATGGATTACTAGAAGACGTCTGTATTACCTTTACATAGTCCAATGTATTTAAAAACTGCAAAAGCAGTGCGTAACGATTTTCCTCGATGTTTAAAATCAATTGTTGCATGGTATTTTCTTTTTACAAAGATAAAAGTTTTTAAACTAGAAAACAAGTATCGACTACGTGCAGCAAGGTCCTCCCAATCTAGCTGTATTATTGCAGCAAAAACACACCATGAAAGTCCTAGTCTTCGCCACCAACAACCCCCATAAAGCCAAAGAAGTAGAACAAATGCTGGGTGGAAAATACCACATCAAAACCCTCAAAGACATTGGTTGTCTGGAAGATATCGAAGAAACGGAAGATACGCTCGAAGGAAATGCCCTGCTCAAAGCACGGTATGTAAAAGAACACTATGGCTTCGACTGCTTTTCGGAAGATACCGGCCTGGAAGTGGAAGCCCTCGCAGGCGCGCCCGGCGTACATACCGCGCGCTATGCAGGCGACTCCCGCGATCCGCATGCGAACAATAACAAGCTGCTGCACAACCTTGAAAACAAGGAGTCCCGTCGCGCACGCTTTCGCACCATCATCGCCTTGGTCAAAGAAGGAAAGGAAACCCTGCTGGAGGGCATCTGTGCCGGCCAAATTGCCACAGCCCCCCGCGGAACAGGCGGCTTCGGCTACGACCCGATATTTATCCCGGAAGGATTTGATGAAACGTTCGCCGAATTAGGGGAAGCGATCAAAAACCAGATCAGCCACCGTGCACGGGCGATCGCGAAACTTACCGAAGTGCTATAGGAAAAACCACGGATTTCCCAGATTTACACAGATTTTTTCATTTGGAAATAAATCTGTGTAAATCTGGAGAATCTGTGGTTGCTACACAAAAGGTATAATCTGTGTAAATCTGGGAAATCGGTGGTAATCCCACTACATCGCGCTAGCAGATTTGAAAATCCGGTTCCAGTTAATCCCGTTGCTCAAGCTGCCATTTTTGGTGGAGAACCAAATAAACAGCGGTTTGCCTACCACGTGATCTTCGGGCACATACCCCCAAATACGGGAGTCCTCCGAGTTGTGGCGGTTATCCCCCATCATCCAGAAATAATCCTGCTGGAAGGTATAGGCGCCCGATTCCTGGCCATTGATAAAGATCTTATCGCCCTTGATTTCCAATTTGTTGTGTTCAAAATCGCGGATAATGCGCAGGTAAAACGCAATATTATCCATGTTAATCGGCGTCGTCACCCCTTTTTTAGGGATGTATATCGGGCCGTAATCGTCCACCGTCCAGTTTCCAAAGCGTTTTGCATCGTTCGGGAACACATACCCAGGGAAGCGCTGCTGCGGTACCCGCTCTACTTTGATATCCGATCCAATGGATTTTACTTTTTCCAATTGGGCATCGTCCAGGTTGAAATAGCCCGAAGCAGAGGCATTGCGGCCCGCGTCGTTCAAGCTAACGCCCCAGTCTTCTAATTTTTTCAAATTGATATTGCCCGTTACATGGTACAAAAACTGGCGATGGGTAGGCACCTGCGCCGCAACCCCATTGATATATACCACTCCCGAACGGATCACCAAACTATCGCCCGGCAAACCAATACAACGTTTGATATAATGGTCTTTTTTATCGATTGGGCGGGCTATTACATCCACGCCGGGCGGCAACTGGCCACCACTTTGCTGGCGCAACTGGTAAATGTCAAAATTGCGCTCCGGGGTGATCACAATACTATCACCAGCCGGGAAATTGAATACCACCGGTTCGTTATGGTCGATGCTTTCAATGGCAGACAGTCGGAAATAGGGGAGGGATGGTTTTGTCAAATACGACTCGCCCAGGTTAGATGGCAAACGGTTGTGCATCAAAGGGAACTGAATCACCGTCATGGGCGTACGAATGCCATAATGCGCCTTGCTCACAAACAAAAAGTCGCCCACTTTCAGCGAACCTTCCATGGAGGAGGTTGGAATTACATACGCTTCAATCAAAAACATGCGGATAAAGGCCGCCGCAAATACTGCAAAAATGATGGCTTCCGACCATTCACGTACCTGCGATTTATGCATAAAAGCATAATCCGTTTCGATTTTACGCAACGTCGTTTTGTCATTTTTGCTTTGGGCCTCATGGTGCAAGCGGTGGTATTCGCGTTCACGGTCCAGAATTGGGCCATTGTAAACTTCTTTTGCATTGTTTCCAATCAAAAAGAAAGGAATAGGGGCATAAACAACTGCGATCACGGCATCCCAAAAACTGTGTTTTCCAAATGACCGCACCATATCAATTACCAAACCGGCATAAATGAAAAAGTTGACGATCGGGAACAGCAACCACAATGCATATTGCGGCTTGCGGCCGACCATCTTGCACCATTCTATGGAGGCAAGTCCGGGAACAAGGGCTTTCCAACCCGGAATGCCTGCTTTTTCAAACAGTTTCATCATGCTGAGGCCCAGCAAAATGTAGAGAACGATCAAAAAAATCAGAATGGACATAGTTAATGCAGTTGATAAGCTTTGATTTAGGTGATAGGCAGGCAAATGTAATTCAAGCCCTTGACCTTTCGGCTACGCTTCGACAGGCAGTATGGATTTTTCGATTGACAACCTTTTTCAAATCCTGAAACAGGTCAACCTATTCGCCCGCTTTCCGTTTTTTGCGGCGAGATTTGAAGATTTCCACCACCTCTTTATCTTTCAGGAAACCCAAATCTACAAACTGGGTAGAAACGAACTTCTTGATGTCCTGGTAATCTTTACCGCGTTTGTCGATGTATTTTTTCAATAATTTGTCGACATAATTCATCGAAAGTTTCTCCACATCCAAATTAAATTGGCTGTTGCCGAAGATGCGAATGTACAAACCAAAGATTTTTGTCAGTTCAAAATACTCCGAATAGGCGCGTTCGCTCAGGCCCGACATGGCTGTGGTGACATAGCGCAAAATCAATTGGCGCAGGCACTCGGTTTCTACCGACAAACCTTCGTGGTTGTTGTAAAATTCTTGTACCGCTTCAATCGCTTCTGGATCGGCATAACCCAGGCGGTGAATTTTTTCTCCAATGTGGTAGTAATCGGTAATTTTATCTTTCCAGTTTTTATCAATTGCCGCTGCCATACGTTCGTCGTTGATGGCATCGATACCTGGTTTTTTGTATAGGCCGATGAGGAAACGCATGTAGCGCAGGTCAAATTCGGCAAAAGAACGGCGTTCGCGTTCGAAATGGGTGGCAAAAGACAAGCGTTCTGCCGGATCAAGGTCAATATAGTTGCCGAACATTGCCAGCATTTCCATATATTCTTCCGTTCCGTAAAAATCTTTATTATCTAAAAAGCCTTTAATTTTTTCTTTCAGGCTGGAGTTGTCGCCACCTACTTCAAAGCGTTTGAGCAAAAACTGACGCAGCGCCGAAAAATTCGCCTTCATTTCGCCCAAAGAAGTAGGGAAATCAGCCGAGAAGTACAATTCGTTGCGGAACTGGTTCGAATACCGCATGTACAGGTCAATGCGGTCTTTCAGGTCGCGGAATCGATCGTTTTTCTGTTGCTGTAAAAAGTAGCGAATCCGTTTATTTTCTACAATCGACAGCAGGTTGGTGATCCATATATCGCTGCTGAGTGCAAATCCGACAGAAATACTCTGGCCGATGCGTTTTTTAAGTTGTTCGAAATGCGGGCTTGCGCAAATTGCAAGCAAAATATCTTTAAAGTGGTCGTTTGGACGCACGTATCGGTATTGATCATTGATTTCGCCGCGCAAAACAGCGTATCCCAAAATACGGGGCAGGTATAAACCTTCAAAAACAGGCTCTAACAGGTATTTTTCGAAAGTAACCAATTGCAAAGGTTCTTCAGCGGCCACCTGATGGTGCAATTCCGACAAGCGTGGTTCGAATTCCAGGCGCAAATCATTGTACAAATCATCCTCCTCTTCTTCGAGGTATTGGGCTAATACAGGGGATTCCTGAATGCTGGCAGCAATTTCATTCAAACTATTATAGTATTGATCTCCAAGCGATTGCATATTAAAAAGGGTTGTTTGAAATGCGGTAATTCAAATTTATTGAAAAAAGACCTGGTAAAACCAACAAGGGCTTTACCAGGTCCTGATAAACATCGTACTATAATGCAAAGGTAAAAACCTTTGTGAAAGATCAATTATGCTTCAGCAGTATTTTCGTCTGCTGCTGGCGTTTCTTCTGTAGTTGCAGCGTCAGTTGCTTCTTCCGTAGCAGGTTCTTCTGCGGGAACTTCTTCAACCGGTTTTACTTTAATTTTAGCAACACCATCCATTTTAGCGATGCGCGCTAATTTTTGTTCTTTAACCGCTTCTTTTTGTTTGGTAATTGCGCCGTCTTTACCTGCCATCCATGCAGCCAATTTTTCGTCGGCTACTTCCTGGGTAATTGCACCTTTATTTACACCCAATTGTAAGTGTTTGCGCAACAATACTCCTTTGAAACGCAAAATAGCGTTTACTGTATCGGTAGGTTCAGCACCAATCATCAGCCATTTGAAAGCGGCATCCTGATTGAGTTCGATGGTTGCAGGAACGGTAAGTGGATTGTAGGTGCCGATTTTTTCGATAAAACGGCCATCACGTGGAGCGCGGCTGTCAGCCACTACGATGTGATAAAAAGGGGCCTTTCTACGGCCTTTACGTTGCAGACGAAGTTTTACTGCCATGGTAATAAAGAAAATTGATGAAGAGATAAAATCTCGCCCGGTTACTTACCCTCGGTAACACCGGGCTTTTCGAGGGCGCAAATGTACAACCATCTGCCGCAGAAAACCAAATATTATTGCGGGCTTATTTTACATTTTCGTTTGGTATTCGAATCTTAACTTCATTTGTGTAGTAACAGATCGATTTCAACCGTATCTTTATGATTCAAAAATCGAAAACGATCCTTTTCTGTGAAACAAACTACCCTTTTTCTGGCATTTCCAGAATATTGCACACACGCTTCGGTCCGCGCTTCACTGATTTCGCAATTTTTAATCCTGATTACTGTCTTTTTCATTCATGTTTCCGCAAACGGTCAATCGGTTGTGCTTTCCGGCGTCCTGAACCAATACAGTGCGGTAACAGCCATAGATACTTGCACTGGACGTATCTCGGTAAGTGATACAAGCGGCTTCCGAAAAGGCGCTACCTTACTGTTGATTCAAATGCAAGGGGCTACCATTTCAAATTCGAATAATGCCAATTACGGGCAAATTCAGACATACAATGCTGCCGGACGGTATGAGCGTGTTGTGATTGATTCGGTGGCAGTCAATGCAATATATGCAAAAAATCGATTCTTATACACGTATGCGCCTGCGTCTAAAGTACAAGTGGTTACTTTTCCGGTATTTACCCATGCCACGGTTGTAGATACCCTGCGTGCCAAGCCTTGGGACGGGATAACCGGCGGGATACTTGCTTTGGAGGTAACGGATACTTTGCGGCTGGATGCTCCCATTCTTGCTGATGGTTGCGGTTTTCGCGGTGGCGCAGCGTATGTGAATCCGGTTAACAATTGCAATTGGGCCATCCCGGAGTCGGCGTATAGTTACGCAGATGGCAATTGGCGCGGTGCTTTTAAGGGGGAGGGTATTGCGATACCGGATGCCGGAAAAGAACTTGGGCGCGGTCCACAAGCCAATGGCGGCGGCGGCGGCAATGATCACAACTCAGGTGGCGGCGGTGGCGGTAATTTATTTAGCGGTGGCAAAGGCGGCAACAATGACGAACCCAGCGCGTTTGGTTGCGACGGCTATGCCCCAGGCTTGGGGGGATACGGTATTTTATCCTTTATCAACCGCATTTACTTAGGCGGCGGCGGCGGTGCCGGTCATGCCAATAACCTTCTCAATAGTGCTGGCGGCTCCGGTGGGGGCATTATTTTGCTAAAAGCCGGGACCTTATCGGGTACCCAACAAGTCATTTCCGCCAATGGACGATCAGCTAAGAAAGCAGTTGGCGATGGCGGCGGCGGCGGCGGCGCAGGTGGTAGTATTTGGCTCGAATTGGCAAACCCTGCCAGTGGATTGAGCGTATTTGCCCAGGGCGGTAAAGGCGGTGACATTGATGCAAATAACCAAAATCGGTGTTTTGGCCCTGGCGGCGGCGGAAGTGGCGGTCGGATTATTTCCAATCAAAACAGCCTTCCTGTTCCGGCAGGGGGCGCACATGGGGTGGTTCTGAATTCGAGCAACGGCTGTAACGGGAGCGGTAACAATGCGGCTGCTGGACAAAATGGCGAAATTCCGGCATTCACCCCCATTCCGCAAGAAACCATGCTTGCTTTTATACCCGCTATCCTAAGCAATCCGCAATCGGAGAATGTGTGCGTTGGTAAAAGTGCGGTATTTTCCGTAAAAAGTAATACCGGAAACTGGCAATACCAATGGCAGGTAAACAATGGATCCGGTTGGCAAAACATCGGAAATGCGCAAGGGTATGTTGGGTTTAATTCCCCAACCTTAACCTTAACTGCCACTGCGAATAATCAAAACGGGTACCAATACCGCTGCATCATCAGCAGGGTAGGTTGCTCCTCGATTATTTCCGAACCGGCCTCCTTGCAAATTCAGGCGAAGCCTACTGCGGCTTTTGACATCAACCTCAGCGGAACTACCGTGGTGCTCACCAATATGGCTGCCAATTATACCAGTGTGTTCTGGACTTTCGGCGATGGATCTTTTAGCCAGAATGAAAACCCTACACACACCTATAATATAGGAGGCAATTATGTGATTACCCTATTTGCCTTTAACGCCTGCGATACAACTGTCCAAATGGTGCCAATCCAGATTACCTTGGCTCCTAAAGCAGGGTTTTTATCGCCCGACTCCACTAAAGCATGCGATGTAGCAGAAATAATATTTGCCAATGCTGCCATCAATGCTTCAAGTTACCAATGGCTGTTTCCTGGGGGTAACCCGGCATCGTCTAACTTATCTGATCCAACGGTCAATTATTATACCTCAGGGAATTATACCGCACGTCAAATTGTAAGCAATGTAGCAGGAGCCGATACCCTGGAACGCAACTTTTTCATTCAAATTGATAAAGTGCCTTTGGCCAGTTTTATTGTATCCAGCATTTTTAACGGTCTGGTGACCGTAAATAATATGAGTACGCCCGGAGCAACCTGCACCTGGAACTTTGGAGATGGATCTGCGGAGGTTGTCGGTGAAAACCCTAGTTATCAATACACCCAAAGTGGGGTTTATAATATTTCCCTCGCGGTCACCAATCCTTGTGGCGCATCCATCTTGCAATCGCAAATTCAGGTCACCATTGTAGCCGTTTCGAGCCCATTTGCGCCAAGTATGCCAATTATTTATCCCAATCCGGCTTCAAAGCAGTTTTTTGTAGATTGTAGCAACATGGAGGTTAGGGCATTGCGTGCGCGCCTGTACGACATGAATGGGCGCGTTGTAACAGAACAAATCATCGACTCGGAGCCTGTTTTTACCATGTACACCGCCGATTTGCCAGCCAGCATGTATCAATTGCAATTGGTTTTTCCAGGACGTATTTTAGTAATACCCGTTTGCATCCATTAAACGCCTATTTACCTACAAATTAGGTTTTCAAGCAAAATGCCCGTACCTTTGTGCAACATTCAGGTATGCACCGATGTGTTTGTGATTGATGTAAGATTTAAACGCTTGTTTTATAGCAAGTTACGCTCTTTATTCCTGTTCAGTGACGCGTGCATACACATCTCACCCAATGTCGGCTAAAACACACAACGTCATGGCCGACCATTTTCAAGTACAATTACATAATGACATTTGAAGGTTTAAACCTTATTGAACCCATTCTCAAAGCCCTGAAAACCGAAGGATATACCGAACCTACGCCCATTCAGGCCCAATCCATCCCAATCGTATTAGAACACCATGATTTACTAGGCTGTGCGCAAACAGGCACTGGTAAAACGGCTGCTTTTGCGATTCCTATTTTACAACTTCTTAATGCCGATCCTTTGCCCGAACGGGGCCCAAGGCCAATTCGCGCCCTGATTTTGACCCCAACCCGTGAGTTGGCGATTCAAATCGGTGAAAGTTTCCAGGCCTACGGTCGCCATACCAATTTGCGCGCACAGGTCATTTTTGGTGGAGTATCTCAAAAAAGCCAAACAGATGCCCTGCGCAATGGCGTGGATATTCTGATCGCCACCCCTGGCCGTTTGATTGATTTGATCAATCAAAAGTACGTGCACCTGAAATCGTTGAAAATGTTTGTGTTGGATGAAGCCGACCGTATGCTCGACATGGGTTTTATCCATGATGTGCGCCGGGTTATCACCCAGTTGCCTACCAAACGCCAAACCCTGTTTTTCTCGGCTACTATGCCCCCCGAAATTCAGAAATTAGCGGATACTATTCTGAAAGACCCCATTAAAGTTGCCGTAACACCGGTGGCATCTACTGCTGAAATCATTGACCAATCGGTTTATTTTGTGGAGAAAAAGGACAAAAAAGCCCTTTTGATCGATATGTTGAACGATCGGGCTATTCGCTCGGCACTGGTTTTTGCCCGCACCAAACACGGTGCTAACAAAATCGTAAAAGATTTGGTGGGTGCCGGTATTCCAGCCGAAGCCATTCACGGCAATAAATCGCAAAATGCACGTCAAGCGGCTTTACAAGGTTTCAAAACGGGCCGATTGCGCGTGTTGGTTGCAACCGATATTGCAGCACGCGGTATTGATATCGATGCTTTGTCGCATGTATTCAATTACGAATTGCCCAATATTCCTGAAACGTATGTACACCGCATCGGTCGTACCGGTCGTGCAGGCGCAAGTGGTGTTGCCATTTCGTTTTGCGATTCGGAAGAACGCCCTTACCTGCGGGATATTCAGAAATTAATTGGTAAAAACATACCCGTGGTTACCCTGCATCCTTACCACAGTGAAGGGGAAGTGGTACATGCTGCTGTTGCTCAGAAAAGCAAAAGCCAGCAAACGGGCCAGAAACGTTACCGCGATGAGCCTAGTCGCTCCAATACCGGTTTTTCGCCCAATGGCGCTTCCCGTCAAAGCAAAAATCGGTTCCGCAGTACCACCCGCAGTACCACGAACACCTCTTCGGGTAAACGATAAACAGCAGATAAACGACAATAAGCGAACGAGGTCTCCTAAGGACCTCGTTTTTTTTATTTAATTTTGCGCCCTTCAACTTAAAGTGCTGTCAATCATAGATGGAAAAGATACTCATACTCGATTTTGGCTCCCAATACACCCAATTAATTGCACGCCGGGTGCGTGAAATGAATGTGTATTGTGAAATTGTTCCTTACAACAAACTACCTGAACTTACTGCCGATATAAAAGGCGTAATCCTGTCGGGTAGCCCGTTTTCTGTCAAACAAAGCGATGCCTTGCGCCTCGATTTGGATAAAATTGCGGGTATCAAGCCGCTTTTAGGTATTTGTTACGGGGCTCAACTCACCGCCGATTATTATGGTGGGGCGGTTGGTCGGTCCGAAAAACGGGAGTATGGCAAGGCAATATTGATCAATAATGCGGTAAATGATCCGTTTTTTTCCAATGTGCCGGAGCGCTCGCAGGTGTGGATGAGCCACGGCGATACCATTTTACAACTCCCGGAAGGATTTGAATTGCTGGCGCATACGGATAGTATTCCGGTGGCGGCCTTTCGTGCAAAAGCAGGTCGTTTTGCTACACCTTATTATGCGATCCAATTCCACCCTGAAGTGTACCACACGGTAGAGGGCTTTAATTTATTGAAAAACTTTGTCATTGGCATTTGCGGCTGTGCAGGTGATTGGACGCCAGCGCATTTTGTAGACAGCACGGTTGCGGAGTTAAAAGCCAAAATTGGCAATGAAAAGGTCATTATGGCCTTATCGGGTGGGGTAGATAGCACGGTTGCGGCCAGTTTGTTGCACCATGCGATTGGCGACCGTTTGTTTTGCTTTTTTATCGACAATGGCTTGTTGCGGAAAAATGAATTTGAGGAAGTATTGTTGTCGTATAAAGGAATGGGCTTGAATGTAGAAGGCGTAGATGCTAAAAACCGTTTTTATACGGCATTGGCAGGGGAAAGCAATCCGGAAACAAAACGCAAAATCATTGGTAAGTTGTTTATCGACTTATTTGAAGAGGCTTCTGAAGCGCATCCCGACTTTCAATGGCTGGGACAGGGCACCATTTACCCGGATGTAATTGAATCGGTGAGTGTGCATGGGCCATCGGTTACCATTAAAAGCCACCATAATGTGGGTGGTTTGCCCGATAAATTGAAGTTAAAGATTGTGGAACCTTTGCGCATGTTGTTCAAAGACGAGGTGCGCCGGGTTGGACGCACGCTAAATATTCCGGATGCGATTTTGAGCCGGCATCCATTTCCAGGCCCGGGTTTGGGCATCCGCATCCTGGGTGATATTACGCCAGAGAAAGTACAAATGCTGCAGGAAGCCGACGCGATTTATATCGGAAAATTGAAAGAGCACGGTTTGTATGATTCGGTTTGGCAAGCAGGTACCATTTTGTTGCCCATCCAATCGGTGGGTGTGATGGGCGATGAGCGCACATATGAAAAAACGATTGCCTTGCGCGCGGTGAACAGTACGGATGGCATGACGGCCGAATGGAGTAAATTACCGTATGAGTTTTTGGCGGAAGTATCGAGCGAAATCATCAATTCGGTAAAAGGCATCAATCGGGTGGTGTACGATATTTCGACCAAACCGCCTGCGACCATTGAATGGGAATAAGGTGCATGCTGCAATTTTTCGGCTTAATATGCCTATAAACCTGTATATTTGTAGCAAAAGCCTCAAAATGACCCCTTAAAACGTTATTCCATACACCATTAAACAGGTATATGATAAAACAAACAAAGCGCCCCATGATGTCTTTTAACCCTGGTATTTGCAAGCGTCACAACTTTTGGGTGCTGGCAATCGGCTTTTTGAGTGTATGTACGGGCTGCTATAGTTTTAAAGG
>CAIVGO010000010.1 GCA_903905445.1 uncultured Bacteroidota bacterium | reverse complement strand
GAATTTCGGAGATCCCAGCTCCTCCCAAAATGAATCAGTCGATACGAATGCCGTACATTTGTTTACAGCACCGGGCACGTATGAGGTTTGTCTGGCGGTATGCAATAGCTACGGCTGCGATACCATGTGCAGAACCCTGGAAGTAAAAACAGTCGGAACACAAACTTCTCATTTTTTGGAAGGTGTTTTGATCTATCCCAATCCGGCTTCCGACCATTTAACGGTGCAAATACCCGAATTTAAATTAAACAGCACTTTTGTCTTGACGGATTTACTGGGAAGGGTAGTGCTTTCAACAACGTTAATGGAAAACCCAGCGGAGTTGCATATTGCCTCGTTAACAAACGGTGTATATTTTGCACAATTAAGGTATGAAGACAAGGTGCAAAATTTGGGTAAGGTGTTGATTATGAGGTAAGCGCAGTTTAATGCCCCATTTCCCGTTTATAAAACACAAATCCATTCTTCCGGTACAACTCATGACAATCCGCCAAGGTAGGCAACTCGCCCAGATTGGTCACTTTTGCCACGAAATACACGGGTTTGGTGGGTACTCCGTGGGCTAATTGCTCATATTCATCCTGTTTTTGGTCACCAAAAACGGGCCGTTTGCAGGAATAAAACAAATTTGCGAAACTCTTGAAACCCACGGTGCGTACAAAACAATCCTCCTCGCATTTACTTTCGTAAAAATCGATGGCTGCGCGTTGTGAATAGGCCTCAATGTTGGGTACGATTAAAACCAAGGTACTTGCGGTAAAAATAGCGCCGCCGGTAAACAACAACTGCGCACTGGGCCAGGATCGCTGCTTTACCCAAAAATACAAGGAGCCCAAACTTGCAGCAATCAACACGAATCCGGGCAAACTCTGAAACCAGTACCAGTGCACATGCGCGTCTAGGTTGGCCAAGGCAAACGCATCTTTTTGAAAAAGTGGTTTCAAGGTATCTACATGGTTGCCCAACCACGGCAATACAGCCACCGCACCACCGACCAAAATGGCCAGGGTAGGCATCAAAATCATGGAAATTTTAGGAAAATAGTTCCAACGGAAGCCCCGCCACACTGTAACCGCCCCTAAATAGGTAATCGGAAAGTAAGCCAGGGAGGAATAATGCACAATTTTGGTTTGAACAATCGTAAACAGGATCAATACGACCCAAAATAAAATTTGCATCCAGGTGCCAAAATCCGAGCGTTTGCAAGAATCCAGGGTAGACGATTCTAACATTTCGTCTTCTAATTGCCGATCACCCCACAAGTTAACAATCGCGAAAATAGAGGCAGGGAAACAACCAATCAACAAAACCACAAAATGATAGCCCAAAAAGCCGCCATGACCGCTGTCTTTGGTCGAAAACAGGCGTATTTGATAGGTAACAAACTCCGAAATAAACCAGGGGCCGTGCAAAATCAGCTCGGTACCAAACCAAATTAGTGGGGCAACCAGCGCCGCCAAGCCAAACAAAACCATGTGTTGAAAATACCCCTTGCCCTTAAACCGGTAGCGCGCCCAATACAGCCCCAAAACCAGAAAGGCAATCAAAAAAGCGGTCGGACCTTTCGTTAATACGGCCAACCCAAGCGATAAGCCGCCTAGCAATAAATGCCGGTACCGCACCCAAAAAGACGCATCGCCCTGTTTGCAAAAAAACTGCCAGCGAAATTCGATAAACCCGTATAAACCCGCGAAGATGAACAAGTTAAACCACGGATCAATGATGCCACTGCGAAAATACAAATGCGGTAAAATACTCCCGATCCAGGCCAATACCCACAACCAGCCAAACATG
>CAIVGO010000009.1 GCA_903905445.1 uncultured Bacteroidota bacterium | reverse complement strand
GCGGAATGCCGGCGCCAGGCCAACCGCTTCAAACGCGTGTTCGGACAGGAAGAGCGTCGCGAGCGCGAGCACCTGCGCAACCAGGCGCGTGAACTCGAATCCTGGGCCAATGCCCTCGAGGCCCGGCTGGTGGACCAAATTTTGACCTCCGCCCAGGCCATCACGTGTACGCTCGTGGGCGCGACCCATCCAACCATCGAAAAATACAAATTCCGCACCTGTGTGATCGACGAGGCCGCCCAAGCCCTCGAACCCGCCACCTGGATTCCGATCACCAAATGCAGCCGGGTGATTTTTGCAGGCGACCCGTTTCAATTGCCGCCGACCGTAAAAAGTATGGATGCCGGTAAAAAAGGCTTAAGTAAAACCCTCATCGAGCGATGCCTAGAGCAAATGCCCGAAGCCGTGCAATTGCTCAATGTGCAATACCGCATGCACCGCTCCATTATGGGCTTTTCCAACCATCATTTTTACGAAAATACCCTGCAAGCGCATCATTCGGTGGGCGACAAACGCCTGGTTGCACTAGATCCCGCGGGCGATATTGCCACGTTTTTTGAACCCGTGGTATTTGTAGACACCGCCGGAACCGGTTTTGAAGAGCAAATGCAACGGGCCACCGGAAAAAACAGCAACCGGTCCATGAGCCGGTTTAATCCGGAAGAGGCCCTGCTGCTGCGCGAACATTTGTTGCAATTGCTGGGGCAGTTTAATCCTGGACATGCGCCTACCATCGGTATTTTATCGCCGTATCGAGAACAGGTCAACTACCTCGAACACATGATCCAGGAGGATGAAACCCTGGGGCCGCTGTTGTTGAATCGAAAAGCTCAAGCGCAAATGGAAAACATGGAACTCCCTACACATAACCACATCACGGTCAATACGATAGATGGTTTTCAGGGCCAGGAACGCGATGTGATTTATTTGAGCCTGGTGCGTTCCAATGCCAAAAACGAAATCGGTTTTTTATCCGATTACCGGCGCATGAATGTCGCCATGACCCGCGCCCGCATGCTGCTGGTGGTGGTGGGCGATTCGGCTACGATTGGGCAAAATAAGTTTTACAGTGCTTTTTTAGATTATTGTACCACCCACGGGCAATACCAGACCGCCTGGGAGTATATGCGGTAATGTACCTGCCAGTTGGCTAGATCTTTGGCATACTTATTTTATATAAGTATATATCTATTTGTATGTATATGGTTATGCTTCTAAGTGCATTGCGTCACTTAGCGGTATGACAAATATCAGAATGGCCTTTAGCTTAGGTCATGTTCCCAGGGTAGTCTGACCCGATACTTTTGTCAAAAAATCAGACATCATGAAATGGACATTCCTCTCCTTATTCTTAATTGTTGGCACTATTGTATCGGGTCAAACGAGTTTTCTCTTGACTAATTTTTCACTCAAAGTGAAAGGTACTTCCAACTTGCACAATTGGGAATCTACGGCCAATGAAGTACGTGCCAATGGTACTTTTTCGATCACAGCAGGCAGCCTGACTGCCATCCAGGCACTTTATCTGGAAATTCCGGTAAAAACAATCAAGAGCACCAAAGGCTCCATGATGGACAATAAAACGTACGATGCCTTAAAGGCAGACGCCTACCAGAACATCACGTTCAAACTGGAAAAAGTATTGGGATTGAGCAAACGGGGCGATGCGTACGACATTAATACAGTCGGCAATTTGAGCATCGCTGGAACTACCCTCAAAACGGATTTATACGTACTCGGAAAAGTGGCCAGCAATGGTACCATCACCTTCACGGGTTCGAAAAAGATAAAAATGACCGATTTTAAAATTAATCCACCCACCGCTTTGATGGGAACGCTCACCACTGGTAACGAAGTCGAAATCGTCTTCCAGGTCACTTTTAAACAAATCTAAACCAACCTTTTCGTATGAAACACATTATAACCTTCTCCTTGTTTGCGCTTTTATTTAGCGCTACTACCTTGATGGCGCAACAACCTGACATTCAGTACTTTCGCCCTTGGAACAAAGCCGGCATCAATGTTTTTGAGCCTGCTAAATCAGCCCCGCAACCCGAATTTACCGGCATTAAAGTGCGCATTGGCGGTGCGTTCACCCAGGATTTCCAATCCTTGAAAAGTGAAAACGAACCAACCTACGTTGCAACTTCTCCTACCAATGCCACCAATAAAAATTTCCTGTATGGCGTCGTTAAGGCCGATGATTCAACTTCTGTAACCCTGTCTGGCTTTAACCTGGCCATGGCCAACCTGAACTTGGACATTCAATTGGCTGATGGTATCCGCGTGTGTTTGGAAAACTATATGTCTTCCCGCCACCACTCTGAATTTTGGGTAAAAGGCGGCTATATCCAGATCGACAAATTGCCGATGTTCAACAACCCACAATGGTACACCGATTATGTACGGGTAAAAATTGGACACTTCCAGCCCAACTTTGGCGACATGCAGTTCCGCCGTACCGATGGTGGCAACGCGATGTTCAATCCGTTTGTTGAAAACCTGATTTTTGATGCATTTACCACCGAAATCGGTGCCGAAGCGTATATTTTCCCGATCAAAGGTTTGATGTTGATGGGCGGTATGACTACTGGTTTCATCAACGGTAACATAGATAATTACCCCGATGACGCGGTTGCTCCTGCGGTAGAGCCAAGCCAGAAAAAGCCTTCTATCACTCTGAAAGCGGCTTACGACAATAACTGGGGCGCATTGCGTTTTCGCTTGTCTGCTTCTTTGTACAACAACAATGGCAGCGCGCGCAACACCTTGTATGCAGGCGACCGCACCGGTTCGCACTACTTCATGGTGACAGAGCCTTCTAACGGCACTTACGCTGGCAATAAAGACTCAGGTCGGTTTACGGCCCTGGGCATTGGCAACAAAGTGAACGCAATTATGATCAATCCGTTCCTGAAATTCCACGGATTGGAAGTATTTGGTTCTTATGAAACCATTAAAGGCCGTACCAATACTGAACGCAATGGTACTGAACGGAAATTCAACCAGGTGGCAGTGGAAGGTTTGTACCGCTTCCTGAAAGAGGAGCAGGCTTATGTTGGTGCGCGTTACGTACAGGCAAAAGGCCGCTTGCAAACATATGACAATGATATTACCATCAACCGTTTGGCTTTTGCAGCAGGTTGGTTCCCAACTAAAAACATGATGCTGAAAGGTGAATATG
>CAIVGO010000008.1 GCA_903905445.1 uncultured Bacteroidota bacterium | reverse complement strand
GAAAGTTGGGCGATGCTTTGTGGGCGTTTGCCTTTTGGCTTGGCGATGATGTTGATGTCCGATTCGAGCGGGTGATCAGGATTGGTCAGCAACAAATCGGCCGAATCGTCTTCGGTGAATAAGGTACGGAATACCTTGATAAAGTTTTCGCGTACTTGCGCAAAAGACTCGAGGAAGCGTGCGGTGGCGGTGGCTTCAATTTCGAGCATGGTTTGCAGGAGGTTTTCCTTAGCCGCCATGATATCGGCCTTTTGGCCCGCAATATTATCGTAACGCTCCTTGATTTCGTTGTATGCCTCGATGGCCAGCGGGTTGATTTCGCCGTATGAATCCAGTTTCCGTTTCAGGCTGTTTACCTCTTTTTCGAGGGTTTCCCTTTCGAATTTTGGGTCGGGTTCGTTGTTAATGACATCATTCACGCCCATTCCAAATTCTGCGCGCAAGCGTTCGCCGATGGACGTAATTTCAAATTTTACATCCTGAAATTTTTCCTTCACCCGGTTTACCAACACTTGTAATTCTTGCAGGCGGCGGAAGTTTTCACGGCTTTGATTTTCAATTTCCTGAATTTCGTTGCGGGCTTTAAAGTAAGTTTGCTCTACCTCACTCAAAGAGGCCTCCAGGCCTTTTTTCTCGGCATACCATGCTTGCAGGTCGGCATCAATGCGGGCAATATCCGCGTGAATGATGGCGACTTCTTCGGCATTTTTTTTCTTGTTCGTATCGTTTTGGGTCACTTGGGTACGCAATTCGCTGAGTCGCTTTTCACGGAAACTGAGTTCTTGCTGAAAACCATTGACCTTGTTTTGTTGCCGAATAAACTCGATGTTTTGTTGGTTGAATGCCGCGCTGGCCAAACTCAGTTGTTCGGCCACATCGCGGAAACTGCCATCGGCGTTGGAAAGCCGGTCTTTTAAGGCTTCCAGGGCCGCGTTGCGTTCGCCTAAATTGGATTCAATGGTGGCATTCGAACTTTCCAGTTCGGCAATTACTTTCCCGGATTCGGCATTTTTAAGGTCAAAATTCTGGACAAATGCGGCTGTATTTTCTAAACGGGCCTGCAAACCAGCCTTTTCCTGGGCAAAACGGCTGAGCGCCTCGCGCTCGCGTGCGAGGGTTTGCGTTTGATCTGCATTTTTCAAGGCTTGTAAATGCGCACGCAAAGTCGCCAGGCGATGGTTCAGTTCAGAATCGTTTTTCTCTAATTGTTGGATATCGACATCTAAAACCTCGAGATTCTTTTTGCGGCCTATTTTTTTACCTTCAAACAAGCCTACCGAACCGCCGGAAAGTGAAAACTTTTTGCGCACAAATGCGCCCGTTTTAGACAACAAAATTACATCGCTGGGGGGCGTTGTGGCAGCGGCCTGTGCCTCCTCTACGACCATGACATTTTCCAGTAAAAAATCTACCAGCGGCCTGTATTTCACCTCACATTCTACCAAATCAGCGGCCCGCAGCCCTGTAAACATGGCTAAAGGGGCGGTGTAGCCCTGAAAAGCATCCAACACAAAGAAATTGGCCCGGCCTTTTTGGCTGTTCCCGAGTAGTTGGATGGCTTTTACGGCTTCCTCTACATTGGGTACTACATAATAATTAAGGTAGGGCTCGAGGTAGTTTTCAATCACCACCCGAAACTCCTCGCGCACATACATGAGGTCCGACAACAGCGGGCAGTTTTTGGCCCAATCTTTTTGTTGGCTGAGAAACTTGATGCTTTCTGGAAAACCTTCGAGGCTTTCCACCATGCTTTTCGTCAGTTTGAACTCATTGCGTTTGGCATCAAGTCCGCGCTGAATGGCGGCAATTTTCTTTTGCAGTTCGTCGGCACTTTGTTCGGTTTGAACAATATCGGCACGGCGCTTGGTTTCTGCAGTTTCCAGGGTTGTTATTTTCTGTTGTTGGGCAACTTCCTGTTGTGCGAGGGCAGCCATTTTCCCTTCAATCACCAGCATTTCATCGCGGCGTTGTGCTACATCCGCCAGGGTGCGTTCCACATCGCGGCGCAGGTTATCGATCTGATTGGCCTGCACGGCGCGTTTTTTTTCAAATTCTACGATATCGCGCTCGATCAGTTGTTGTGCACGCACAAACTCATCGAGGTTTCCTTTCATCAAATTATGGTCGGAGCGGACTTGTTCCAACCGGGCTTTGGCCGTTTCGAGCGCTTCTTCCAGTTCTGCTTCTACCCGTTTTTCATAATTCACGTCGGTTTGGTAGCCTTCTACTTCTGCTTCCAACTGCCGAATTTGGTCACGCGCGCGCACCACGAGATCTTCCAATCGGCTGGCATCCTGTTCTACAAAGGTGCGTTTTTGGGCCTGCATGTTTTTCTCGTTTTCCTTGCCTCGAATTCGGCCGGTCAAACGATTTACCGCTTGTTGTTGCTCGCTCAGACTGGTTTCTTTGTCGAGGTGCAACTTGCGTTTATATTCCATGGAAGCCTCCAGTTCGCGGCTTTTGATTTCGGCAACGCGATAATTGTCTTCTTCTCTGGCTATTTGCGCTTCTAACTCCTTGTATGCTTTTTTGTGCCGCGCCAGGTTGTGTACGGCCAATTCGATGGAGAGTAGTTTATACTCGTCCTTCATTTCATAAAATTTCTGTGCGCGTTGGGCCTGTTTTTCCAGTTTTTTCAACTGGTCTTCAATTTCGAACAGCAAATCTTCAATACGATCTAAATCGGCCGTCGTAGCCTCCAGTTTTTGTTGGGTTTCGTGCTTGCGGGCTTTGTATTTGCTCACACCTGCCGCCTGCTCGAACATACGCCGGCGCGCCTGTTCCCGGTCGCTCAACAAATCCTCCACCATGCCCAGGGCAATAATCGCATACGAGTCGGCCCCAATACCGGTATCCAAAAACAGGGAAGTAATGTCTTTCAGGCGGCAACTCACCCCATTCAACCGGTATTCACTTTCGCCCGAACGGTACAATATCCGGGTGATGGTCACTGTGTTGTACTCAATGGGCAGGATGTTTTTGGTGTTTTCAAAAGTAAGCGACACGGATGCCATTTGGGCTTCCTTGCGCTTTTTGGTGCCATTGAAAATCACACTGGTCATTTTATCCAGGCGCAACGAACCCGTCTTTTGTTCGCCCAATACCCACCGTACGGCATCTACTACATTCGACTTTCCCGAACCGTTTGGACCCACCACACCCGTTACATCCGCATTGAAGTGGATGATCGTTTCGTTGGCAAAGCTTTTAAAACCTTTTAGTTCGAGCGTCTTTAATCGCATTTTCTGATCTTTACTAAGGCAAATTTGAGAAAAAGAGGCGCGAAGTTAGGTTTTTCACGGATAATCTGTTGGTAGAAGTTACTAACACGTTTTTTTTAACGGATCAAGGTCGTATTGCCGTGCAGCACTTCTTTTTGGCCATCGAGGTAGGTTGCTTCCACCACCCATACATATACGCCTGGGTCGAGGGCTTTGCCGCGGAATGTTCCATCCCAACCGGAAGCCACATCATTGACGGGTATTTCCAGGGTTTCAAAAACCATTTCACCCCAACGGTCATACACCCGGAAACTGGTCACTTTGGCTGAGTTTTGGCCGTGTACTACCAGGCGGTCGTTTTCATTGTCGCTATTGGGTGAAAATCCGGTTGGTACAAAAATCCGACGTGGCCGTTCTACGGAAATGAGGATGCGGTCTTCTGCTTCACAACCGTTGCCATCCACGGCCGTTACCTTAAACCAGCGTTGTTGGAACAGTTTTTCTACCAAAGGGTCTTGACAAGTCAGGCAACTCAACCAAACGCTGTCTGTGAGGTTCCAGGCAAATTGGACCGGATCTACACCGTTTAAAACTTGTGCAAACAACTGGGTATCTCTTCCCAGTTCGAGGGTAAAATCGGGTCCTAAATCAACCATTAATTGGTCTGGCTGGGTGATAATGGTAGGCGGCAAACTTACGATGCACCCATTGCGGTCTATAATTTTAGGCGTATAGGAACCGGCCTGCAAGCCAATTTGCACCGAAGCACCGATAAATGGCTGGTCGTTGAGTGCATAGCGATAAGGCGGAGTTCCACCCGATCCAACGATGGTCATTTTTCCATCGCGTCCTCCAAAACAAGCCGGATCTTCTTTTGTCGTATTTCCGCTCAAGGGTGCGGCTGGCTCTGGCACATTAACCAAGCCCGGGAATACACAGCCATTTTTATCTGTAATGGTCACATAAACAGGGCCTGCTGCTAATTGGCGTACGGTATCGGTACTGACGCCCGTCGACCAATTGAGTTGATAAGGCGCTACCCCACCCTTCGGAACGGCCACCGCACCGCCGGTTGCATCGCCAAAACACAACACCGGAAGGGCAAATAAATCGGCCAACAAACGGCTTGGCTCGGTTACCCGCACCGTCGTAATATCTGGGCATCCTTTTGCATCGGTAACGGTCAGGAAATAGGTACCCGCCCGCAATCCGGTTGCGATCGAATCGGTTTGTACCGCTGCCCCAGGGCTCCAAAAGTATTGATAAGGTGCTGTTCCGCCAAAACCTGCGCCAACCGCACTGCCACTCGCATCCCCAAAACACAAGACGGAATTGAGTTCCACGATGCGCGCCTGCACGGAATCCGGGTTCCCCAAAGTGACTTCTGAAGTAGCCGAACAACCTTGCGCATCGGTCAGGGTAACTTGATAGGTTTGTAACGCTGTTAGACCTGTCGCAACTGCTGTATTCTGAACCGGAACCGTACTCCATTGATAATTGAAGGAAGCCCCATCGGCTGCTGCGGCACCATAAAATATCGCAGACAAATAGGCTGAGCCATCGGTTCCATTGAAACAACGTGGATTGTTATATGCGCCTACGGCAAATAATTGATCCTTTTGTGTCACGATGGTCGACCCGGTTTGGCTACACAAGTTGGCATCGGTAATGGTTACGCTGTAATTTCCTGTACCCAAACCGGTGGCTACCTGGGTGGTTTGGCTGATGCCATTGCCTTCCCATTGGTACGCAAAGGGGGCTGTTCCGCCAAAAATCTGTACGGTTGCGCGGCCATCCGCCGCCGCAAAGCAAATCGTATCGGCAAATTCGGGCAATTGAATGACCAATGCAGCGGCAGGCTGGGTAATTACTTCATTGAGCGTTACCGTACATGCACTGGCATCGGTGATGGTGGCGGAATAGTTGCCCGCAAACAAACCAAATATTAAGGTATCATTGGCCGTAAAACCGTTTGGACCGGTCCACTTGGTTGAATAAACAGGCGTACCACCAAAGATATCCAGGGTGATGGCACCGCTCGCTTCCCCAAAACAGCGCACGGCCTGGTTGACAATATTGATGATGATGGCGCTGGGTTGTCCGATACTATCGGTTGCAACGGCGGTACAAGCTTGCGCATCCGTAACGGTAACGGTATAGGTTGCGGCGAGTTTATTGTTCAGGTTTTGGGTATTTTCCCCAGAACTCCACAAAAAGGAATAAGTTGGGGTGCCTCCTGTTGCGTTCAGGCTTATTTTTCCATCATTTTTGCCAAAACAGCTTGCATCGGTAGCATTGAGCACCACCTGGATGGCATTGGGTTGGGTGAGGGTGAGGCTACGGGTGGT
>CAIVGO010000007.1 GCA_903905445.1 uncultured Bacteroidota bacterium | reverse complement strand
CTTATTACAATTATGTTTTCCCGGTTTGTTATTTCTTCATCAAAGTTGAATTTATGAATAAGCGTGAAAATGTATTTTTCATCTTTACCCAATAGCGATTTTAAATTATGCCCGTCCTTGGCCTTGGCATTTTTATTTGTGGCCGCCCCTACACCGGCGAAGGTGCCGTAAATCTGTTTGTCTAACTCTAAACGGTCTGTGACCAAAACAAAGGTATATCCACCCCCGACTTTGCGTTGGATTTTCTGACAAAGGAATACCATCGAATACGATTTTCCACTGCCCTGGGTGTGCCAGAATACACCCAACCTTTGCGCCTCTTCTTTGGTGATTTCGCCGTTATTACGGCGTTTTAATTGACTTTGGAAATGTTCAACTGCCTTGTTTACGCCGATAAATTGGTGGTTTCGGGCAATGAGTTTAACCAGTTTCCCCACGGAATTATCATATAGAATGAAATTTTCAAACAGGTCAAGCAATCGGCTTTTATCACAAACACCTTTGAGGATTGTATCAAGGCTTACCACGCCCTCTTCATTTTCCTGTATGCGTTTCCATTCGTGAAAATGTTCAAACTTAGAGGTAATGGAGCCGATTTTACTTTCAAAACCATTGCTTAGCAGTATGAAAGCGTTGCAATGGAAAAGTTTTGGGATGGTATTTTTATAATCGCTGAGGTTGGTTTCATAGGCCACCCTAAGTTTGCGATGGTGTGCTTTCAGTTCAATAAAAACCAGGGGGATACCGTTTACAAAGCCGATAATATCCGGCCTTTTCCGGCGCTTGGATTTACCCTCGATCCACATTTGTTGTACCGCGAGGAAATTGTTTTGTTCAGGGAATTCAAAATTGAAAACCCGGAGGCGTTTACCTTCTACCCGTTCTCCTTTTTCATTTACGAACGAAACCGGTACCCCATCTTTCAGGAGTTTGTATTTATCATGATTAAGGTCTGCCTGGGTTTGAGTAGCATTGAAGGCGTTTATTTCCTCAAAGGCAGCCTGATAAGCAGTTTCCGGCAAACCGGGGTTTAAATCGCGTACCGCTTGTAAAAAACGTGACTGCAAAATTACTTCGGCTGCTGAAGATCGGCCTAATGTGCTGTCTTTTAGGAATGATTCGCCCTTGTACACATTGGCGGTCTCCCATTTCAAATCTTTAAAAATGGAGATAGCAGTTTGTTCAATTAGGCCGTCTTCGGAGTAGGTATATGACATAGCGTTTATACTTCAATGGTTTGGTTCATTAAGCGCGGCAAGAGTAAATCACGCGCGTTTTTGAGATTTTGGTTTTGGGTGTGTAGGTTCTTTATTTGGTTGTCAATTGGTCTGCAAATGCTTTCAAATTTCGTCAACAATATTTCAGGTGGACAAATAAACATTTGATTTTCCAATTCTTTTTTGGTAACAGAAGCGAAAATTGTCCCCCCTCCGATCATGTCTTCTTGAATGAAATGATTTTTTAGTTGATAGAATTGGAAGGATTGAAACCCGTATTTGTTCTTGATAGCAGACAAGCCCCTGCCAATTATTATTTTATCAAGTGTGATATTTAGTCTTCCGACGGGTGCTCTTACGCTGCATAAAATATCGCCTTCTTCGGCAATCCTGGTAGCATTTGTACAATACATTTGATGAGAAACATATCTGTATCCGTAGTTAGTAACACCTTGGTGAAATGGAAGCCCCTCACCATTTTCATTGTAAAATTCAGAACTTGGGCTTTGTCCCATTACTAAATCGCATACTTCACCCAAGGTTTTGCTTTTCCATCCACTTGGCAGGTCATTCTTAAACTCAACCTCTTCCCACCCCGGAAACCGAAATTTCACAAACCACTCCCGGTACAAATGCTGTGCCGCTTCTTCCAATAATCGGATACGCTTAAGGTTGTTTTCAATTAGATCGTCATAAGCAGACAGGATTGCAGCGATCTTTTGTTGAGTTTTTATGTTTGTGGGAACAGATAACGTTAAGCGTGCAAAATTGCTTTTACTAACATTTTCTCTACCTGATGAAGCACCCGTATCAGCTGCCTTTACTTTATGCAGCATGTTTTTTAAAGCATAAAAAATAAAAAGTGGATCAAATTTTTCAGGATTAGGTATTACGGCATTAACGGCTTGATTAACAAAGCAATAATCATCTGTTAATGTGATTTTTTTTCCAATGCTGCCAATCGTAACCACGCATGTTGATAAAGGGGGGATTAAGGATCTGAAGTATGTTTTAAATCCCTCTTCTGAATAGTATTCCTCCGTTGACAGGGTGAATCTCATTCCAATTTCCATGTCTGTGGGCTTGATGAATTTGTATTCAGTCCCATAGAACTCAAGCCTGTTTTTCGGTGGCGTGTTTCCTGTGATTACATTTCCCAAATCGCCAATTTTTACAATTCTCCAACTCATAAGCCTATCTCTTCAAATTTTAACTGTATTGTTTTTGCTAAATTTACGGATTCGTAATCTAAAACTTGAAGTTCTATTTTAATCTCTTTCAATCGCTCTTCAAAATCAATACCATCATCTACTTGTGCGGATACACCCACATAGCGCCCGGCTGTTAAACTGAAGTCATTGGATGCAATTTCTGCTTTAGTCACTACTTTACAAAGGCCTGGTACATCTTTATATTTCCCATCTGGGAAACGTGTGAGGAGCCAGTAACGCTCTTTTTCAAGATATAAACATTGATCGGCAGCATTATGAAAATCTTGGGAGCCTCCGTTAAGGTTTCTTAGGTATTTTTGGAGGGATTCTTTTCGGCTTTTATCTTTTTTAAGGGCATCGCTTTGCAATAATGCTTTGATTTCCTCTTGTACCTGTTTAAGTGTGGCGCTGAGTTGCTTTTTCAGGCGTTTCAGGTCCGCAATAGGTAAGGCTTCAAAGTCTACTGGTTCTATTTTTAGCATAAAGTCTTCATTATCTAACATGCTATTACCCAATAAATGATTCCACCCAAAGGCGGCACTCTGCATATTAGCTGCAATTTCCTTACGGTAATCTTCCAGCGCTTTTTCAAAATGCGTTGTTTTACCCCGGTATAAACCGACTAAGGCTTTGATATTTCTGAGGTGTTCGGGGGTGAAATCGTGCAGATTAGAGGAAACCTTGCGGTACACATCCCGCAAGTCAAGCATAAGGGTTTGTTCCGCTCGTTCGGGGTCCTTTTCTTTCTGTCGATCAAAAAACCAAAGCGTGCAGGGAAGGGAGCGCGTGTAAAAAAACTTGGTACCAATGCTTACCATCACATCCACCGAGCCGGTATTGACAAGTTTTTCCCGAATATCGCGCTCGGTGTGTCCCGCATCTGAGGCAGAAGAAGCCATTACAAACCCCGCCCTCCCGGTAGGGTTCAGATAGGCGTAAAAGTATTGTATCCAAAGATAATTGGCGTTATCTGTTTTGGGCAGGCCGAAAGGCAAACGCCGATCCTTCTTTATACTGTCCTTGTTTTTGTCCACCCCATCCACATTAAATGGAGGGTTAGCCATTACAAAATCACAGCGCTCAGTTAAATTATGGTGGTCTTCGTAAAAGGTGTTACCGACCAAAATACTTGCCTCAAGGCCGTGAACAGTCACGTTCATTTTGGCTAATTGTGTATTCTCTTCTGTTTTCTCTTGGCCATAAAACGACACCTTAGCAGCAGGGTTTTCACCTTCATTTTCAATAAAATGGCCTGTCTGGACAAACATGCCAGCCGACCCGCAAGCAGGGTCAAATACAATACCGTGATCCGGTTCTATAATTGCTACAATGGTGTTAACCAATGACGGCGGCGTAAAAAATTCACCGCCTTCTTGTGCGCCATTTTTAGCGAATTCGTTCAGGAAATATTCATAAATCCTGCCGAACACATCGCCCGGCATCAAATCCAGTTCTTCGGAATTGAAAATGCGTATCAGATTTTGTAATAAATCTTTCTCAAACAGGTTGTATTCTTTCGGCAATACCCCGGAAAGTACCTCATAATCGCTTTCTATGAGCCGCATTGCATTATTCAAGGCTTCGCCAATGTCGCTTGCTTCGGGTAGGGACGCAAGATAATCCCAACGTGCGGCTTCGGGCAAATAAATGGCTTTAGCTTCCTTGAAATCATCTTTGCCAATGGCTCTTTTCCCGCGTTGTGGATGTACCGGTACATTGGCTTCAATCTTTATTTTAGCGTCAAAGAAGCGGCGGTAGGCATGGCGGAGGAAAATTAACCCTAATACCGGGAATGAGTATTTAGCAGCTGTCAATTTTGAATTTGCCCTGAGTTGGTCGGCGGCTTGCCAAAGCCGCGTTTCAAGTTCTTTGATTTGTTGTCCTGTCATAAAGGCGAATATATGGAAATTGTGGATTGGAGAATTTTTAAAGCCGCGAAAATATTAAAAACAGTTCAATAGGTCATACTGCTTTTGTACCCAAAAATACCAAATGGAAATGAATCAAAATACGTATATATTAAAAAATCAAAGGGCTATGCTTCTCAACATAACCCTTTGATAGGTAAGTGATCCCGACTGGGGTCGAACCAGTAACCGCTGGCTTAGAAGGCAAGTGCTCTATCCATTGAGCTACGGGACCATTTGTTTGGATTCCGCAAAATTACAATAACCTGCGAAAGTACAAAACGCTATTTTTTCCGTTCAAGTTCACTTTCAAGGCATTTTAACCAATCTACACCCACCCGAAGCCTTATCACCACGCAATAAAACATAATACACCCCACTAACTCCTTCCACCCGAAGATCCATTTGTTGTTTACCCGCCGGATAAAACCCGCTTTGCGTTTGCACCAATTTCCCTTGTGCGTCAAACACTTGCACGGTAATTTGGTCCGATTCAGGCAGATAAAAACTTAATTGCGTTTGATCCTGCAACGGATTGGGCCGTGCAACCAGATTAAATGTGGATGTTGCAAGGGCGGGTAAAGTGCTTACCGTTGAGTCAAATGGAATCGTAAAAGCGGTATTACAGGTAGCGGTATTGCCACAGCCGTCATTTACCCGCCAAAAAATCTGATGCGCGCCCGGGGGTAATTGGGCCGGAATTCTTTCCCCTGGATTCGCGGTGGAGTACCAACAAAGATCAAAAATGCGGCTGCTGTCTTTCACAACCGATTGAATGCCAAATAAATAACGCGCATTGTTTGGTACCGGCCGCTGATCAAAGTACCGCAACTCCCCCGCACCGTTCAGGTTGTTGTAAAGCACTGTACCGGCTTGATTCGCATTCGCGATGTTGTAACTGGTTTCTGGCGTCCCATCCTGATCAAGATCCAACAACAATTGTATATTCGGAATCAAATCGATCCCGCTGCAATTATCCGATGCCGTGATGGGCAAACTTACGGGGACTTCCGGCAAGTCCTGACTGCCACTCGAATGGTCTAACCAGCCGGGCGCATTCCAGAAAAGTGGTGAATTCGGGGTGGTATCCGGCACAATTTGCTTATCCACGGCACATTCAGAAATGACAGGATCCACCAAATCTGATAAACGAAGAAACTGTTTGTAATTGTAAAAATTAGGTGTAGCACTCCAATAGGTACTGAAATTGGTTGTACCCGAGTCGGTGGGTTTCACTTTGACAATACTGGGTGCCCAGGGCGCGGGCATGTCTATGGGTGCAACGGTTGGTCCAGGCCTATTTGATGGATGTATCTGAATCGCATTTGGGGTTGGATTGGGCACCTGTACGCCTACTTTCTGCAAATCAAGTGTGTTTTCGTTGTAAATAATCCAATTTCGGTTAATGCTCTGGCAGAACGTAGAACCCACTAAAATTTCATCCTGATAGTTCATTTTGATCGGCAAATCAAAGGGATTCAACAGGATTGGAGCGCCCGTATTAACGCTGTTCAGGCATAAATTTGCAAATACATCATCCGGAAACCGAACGACAACCCCGGCAAACTCAGCCAATGGATGACTACCTTTTATAATGAGTAAAACCGTGTCCTGGCGTGTGTTGCCACATCCATCCGTAATTTCCCAGATCAGTTTGTGGTATCCGGGCGGCAATTGCGGCGCAACATAATCCTGTGGCGCGGATAAATTAACCCAGGCAACTTTCGCAAAATGACTGGTATCGGTGTTTATTTCTTGCAGCGAGAAGCGATATTGCTGATCAAGTGCAACATTTCGAACATCAAACGCACGCAATTCTCCGCCATTGTATGGATCTTGTTCATTGTGATAGCGCACAAAGCCAGCCGGAATATTGCCCTGATCTGGCCGAATGACCGTCTTTTGAAAACCGTATCCATCCAAATCCAGCCACAATTGATACGAAATTTGCAATCCATTGCAATCAAAATTATCTTCTGCAAAAATGCTTAAATCTACAGCGCTTTCTTCTAAATCATTCAGCCCATTGAATGGATCTGTCCAGTAGGAAGCACGCCAAAAGTTTGGATCATTGGTGCTTGTATCCTGCACCGTGACCACTTTATATAATGTATCTTTTATTACAGGAGCCAGTGTGTCAATCACATAAATATACTGGGTTCCAATATAACAATTGGCGGTATCCGACCAAAAAGTACTGTAAACCGTAGGCAAGGTGTCACCTGGCAACACCACTTCACTTGCTTTCCAGGGCGCACTGGCTGTATCCGACGAAACAATCATGCCCGGAAATTGAGCCGGATCAAGGGTCGGGTTGTTCGCAGGGGGCACATTGGGGATGTTTATGCAGGGTTTTGCAGGGTTGTAGGTCGCCGGGTTGTAAACTTTCCATTGTCGGTCTATCCGAAAACACGCATAAGGCCGCACCACCGTAAATATTTCATCTTCATAACTGGCCTCCAGCAACAAGCTATTCGGATTGTAATAACCAGGCGCCCCGGTGGTATTCAAATCTTGTTGCTTACACCGATCAATCGGAATATCATCCGGGAATCGAACAAAATAATTGGATTGGGAAGACAGGAATGAAGTGCCCAAAAACGTAAAAATCAAGGTAAAAAGGGATCTCATGGGTTCAAATTTTAATTCAGAGAAAAAGGGGGAATCACTTTGTAAAGTTACCGCTATTTTGCAGCCAAATTTATATCATATGCCCGAAAATGTCAACAATGTACAAATAGAACCCAGCTGGAAAACTGCCCTGGAAGCCGAATTTTCCAAACCTTATTTTGGGGAGATTAGACAGTTTTTATTGGCCGAAAAAGGAGCCGGGAAAGTAGTTTTTCCGCCGGGGCCACTCATTTTCAATGCATTCAATATAACGCCGTTTGATCAGGTGAAAGTGGTCATTCTGGGTCAGGATCCTTACCACAACCCCGGGGAAGCGATGGGACTTAGTTTCTCCGTGCCCAAGGGCAAACGCACACCGCCTTCCTTAGTCAATATTTATAAAGAAATCAACCGGGATTTGGGTTTGCCCATCCCCAACCACGGCGACCTCACCCCATGGGCCGAACAAGGCGTACTCCTGCTCAATGCGATGCTAACGGTCGAATCAGGCAAACCGGCATCGCACCAAAAGATTGGTTGGCAGCAATTTACAGATGCGGTCATTCATATTTTGTCGGAAAAACGAGAAGGCCTGGTGTTTATGCTTTGGGGCAATTTTGCAAAAGGAAAAAAAGCGCTGATTGACACTTCGAAGCATACCGTTTTAGAATCCGCCCATCCATCGCCGCTTGCGGGCAATGCATTTCAGGGATGCGGGCATTTTTCGAAAGCAAATGCTGCACTTGCGCAACAAAACTTAGCGCTCATCAACTGGAACTTGATTTAATAACCAGGTACCAGTTGTTTGGAATAGCGGGGAGACCACTCCAGGCGCTTTGCAGCAAGGCTATGTTCGGTGACGTTCCTTACGATGGTAAGATATTGTTGATCAACCAATTGATGGTTAAACTGCCGTTTCGCTTTTATTCGGCCATAATTCCCCATTTTGAGTTGGGTTTTACGCGGCATTTTGCAACAGGTTAAAAATATTTCAGTCAACGCTTTTGTGTCCCGAACAGGTACCAAAAAGCCATTGATGTGGTGGTCTACTGCCTGTCTGCATCCTGCCACATCCGAGGTGATAATCGGGCGCGCCATAGACATCGCTTCCAGTAAGGTGCGCGACAAACCTTCGCGGTAAGAAGGCAACACAATCCAGTCAGCATCCGCAATATAAGGCCGCACATCATTTACTGCACCCAAATACTGAATGGTGCCACTTCTGATCCATGCTTCTAATGCTGACTGGTGTACATGTGCAGGATTACCATGATCGAGCATACCCAGAATTTGAAATTTTGCCTCCGGAAAATCCTCCAACACCGCTTCAGCCGCTTGTACAAACTCGTATAAACCTTTGTCGTACAATAACCTGCCAATAAATGTAAACACTGGTTGTGTGTTTATTTTGCTTTTTCGGCGGGGCGCGTACTCTTCCAGGTTAATGCCACAACCGCTTACAACGGCGGTTTTAGATCGGGAAACAATACCTGCCTCAATCAGCAACTCCTGATCATCCGCATTTTCGAGCAGCACTTTGTCGGCAAACCAAAATGAAATCGTATATAAAAAACGCACGATGCGGCCCACTAAATTTCGATGTAAAAACGAATATCCCAGTCCTGTTACCACACAAAGGGAATGCACGCGCGCCAGGGCAGCCCCCAAATTGCCAAATACATTGGGCTGAACGCCAAAATGAATTACCAGCGCGGGCTGATGTTGCCGATACACCTGATAAAACTCCCATAACATGCGCCAGCACTGGATTGGGTTGGTTGAATTGCGGGTAAAATGACACAAGGCGTGGTGCCCAACACCGGTCATTTCCTTCAACGGTTGTACCGCTGCATCACTGGGCGCCACCACCATCACCCGATACCCTGCATGTTGCAAGGCCTGAATTAAGGATAAGCGATAATGAAAAATGGTCCAGGTCAAATTCGCGACTAAAATAACCAGGGGTTTTTCCGCGACTTCGAAATCCGTTTTTCTAAAAAAAGATGAATACATACTTGCCCGAATGTGAACGAGAGTAATGCACATGTGTGTACATGTGAGTGTTTGTTGAATGTAATAAAAGCGATGTTGTGTAGAGGTACCCTAGAGATTATTAGGAGTAAGGCAAATAAGACGCAAGGATTATTAATACGAACGCTAAGATAACTTGTTGAAAAGGGCTTCTCCTAGCGCTTCACAAATTTTTAATATTGGAGATACCTCTTTGTGTAGTTAAAATAGTCTTTCTGGCAAGATTAAAAGCATTGCTAAAGTGTGAAACCTTTGTTTATTATGTTGATTATGAGTATATTAAATTTGTCAAAAAAACAAAAAATACTACTATAATTTAAAATGGGTATTTTACGATGGTGTAACCTTAGCTTTACGCACCAACTCCCATACTACGATGCCAGCTGCCACGGCAACATTGAGGGAGTGCTTGGATCCAAATTGTGGGATCTCAATGGCTCCGTCGCATTGGGCCAACACTTGGTCGCTGACGCCTTCTACTTCATTGCCCAACACCAAGGCACATGGCAAAAAAGTAGGGGCGTCAAAATCCTGCAACCATATTTTGTCGGTGGTTTGTTCGGCCGCAAAAATTCGGTATCCTTTCGCTTTTAAATCTAAAATGGCATCCAGGGTATCCGGCACATACGTCCAGTTGACGGTTTCGGTGCTTCCCAACGCCGTTTTCAAAATTTCCCGGTGTGGGGGCTGCGCGGTAATACCGCATAAAACCAAACCCTCTAATCCAAAGGCATCCGCGGTGCGAAAAATGGAGCCCACATTTAAGGCCGAACGAATTTGATCCAGCACCAACACCAGTGGGAATTTTTCCATGGCACGAAAATCTTCGGGTGTCAGGCGACCCAGTTGCGCCATACTGCTCTTTTCCATCCGGCAAAGGTAGGTTTTTATGCACAATTGTAAAAAATGGTCCGCAAAGCGTTGTTCCTGGATTCAAGAAGCGCTCAATTTGTCGCAATGCTGTATTTTTGCGGCATGGATGCTTTGCAAAATACAAAATTGGGATTAAAACTCCCAACCGACCCGCGCTGGGTAAATCTTGCCGAAATGGACCTTGCCGAAATCCTGAGCGATCACGCTTATTGCGAACAAAAGGCCACCACGGCCTGTATTACCTTGATACAGGCCTACCCGGATCGCACAGAACTGGTAGAGGCCTTAGCGCCCGTGGTTACCGAAGAATGGGGGCATTTTCGCATGGTAATTGCCGAATTGAAAAAGCGCAACCTCGAACTCGGACGACAACGCAAAGACATGTATGTCAATGCTTTATTAGCATTTCAGCACAAAGGAGGCACCCGCGATGAGGTGCTCCTGGAGCGTTTACTCACCTGCGCGCTGATAGAGGCGAGAAGCGCCGAACGCTTTCGCCTGCTTTCGCTGCACTGTTCCGACCATGCATTGCGCGGCTGGTACCATAAATTCATGGTATCAGAAGCAGGGCATTACCGCATGTTTCTCGACCTTGCCGAATTGTACTTCGGAAAAGAACCGGTTTGGAAACGTTGGCAGGAATTTCTTCAACACGAGGCTGAAATTATGCTCCAACTCGACGTCCGGGGAGATCGCATGCACTAATAATAGAGTAAAAGGCTGATTACCAGCCTTTTACTCTATTAATTTTGCCTTCATCGCCGTACATTTCTTTGGAGAGCTTATTGTAAGCCACCGCCGCCTCTTCTGCCGTATCAAACATGCCAATGTGGATGGATCTGCCACCCACGGAAATAACGGCCCGGTATCGGTTGTGTTCTTGGTAAACACCCGTATAGCCTGTTTTACTGCTGGTTTTGCGTTGGCGACTGGCAGCTGCCCGCGTTCGGTAAAGGATATTTTCTAGCCGGCAATCCAATTTATCCCCATTTTTTGCGCCCACAAGCCGATGGATTCCATTTTTATCGCCAGCAAGGTACTTTTCAGCTATCATTTTGTGCAAATAAAGGGTTTCGGTTTTGTAACCGCCTTCCGCACGTTTCCATGTTTTCTGAAAAACCACGCAGCCACTGGAGTGCTTACGCAAGTTGTTGATAAATTCAATTTTGTTCAGGTAGAGATCGGTGGTGAGCCACTCGTAGACATAGTCGTCAATTAACACCATGTCTTCGGCGTTTTTTAGTTTGACTTTGTAAATCACAGCTTTAGATTGTTGTTCAAGTTTTCAGGTTCATCCTGACATGTGTCAAATCAAGAAAGATTAAAAAAACAGGAGCATCTTTCGTTTTAAATAATATTTGTTTTAATACGTAAGGGTCTTATTTTCAGGGGAGATGTAAGGCCGTCACAACAAACATATTTTAAATTCAAGATTAACCTACTTCAAATTTGTGAAAATACTGTTTTGCAACAATAACTTCGTGGCGGTAAAGGTATTACTACCAATTGTTTTTACCTTGTCGTTTCTGTTAAAAAGTATATTCTAACAGAATTTTAATATTTGAATACGTCAAACTGTCTCTGTCACGTGTTGAAAAATACATCCTACCCATTTGTGTCACTTTTTGACACCATGCCAGCTGAAGTACTGCAATGGCCTTTGGAAGCCGTTGTACAGACCCTGGAAACAGCCTTTGGATCCGACCTATATCCAGCATTTGACCCAGAAATGCGTATTGCAAGTCCAGTTTCCCAAAATCAAAACACCCAATGGTTGAAATCGGCCAACACCGTCGGAATCAATGTGCGCACCATTCGCAATTTCTGGAATATTATTCCCTATACGATGACCTTGCCGCCTGGGCAAGATGCCATCCATATTCTGCCGCTTTGGGAACCGGGTGTTGTTGCCAGCCTATACGGCCCCTCCAGTTGGAATGTTAATCCGGAATTCTACAGCGCCGAAATGGCGGCCGCTTTTTCACACCTGGATACCGTCGAGAAGCAGTTAAAAGTGGTGATTAACCTGCTGCACCTGATGGGCAAATCGGTGGGCATGGATGTGGTACCGCACACCGATCGGTTTTCTGAAATGGTGATTGCCAACCCAAGCTGTTTTGAATGGCTGCAACGCAAAGAATACCAGATTTTAGCACATACCAATGACCTATATCTAGAAGTTGAATCATTAATCTGGACATATTTGCAATCGGAAGGGCCCGCCTGCCCACGTCAAACGCTTCCAGAAACGTATGCATATCTTTTTGGTGAAATGACGGAAATACAACGACTGCATATCTTGTTTGGCGCCCCGACAGATTATGCGGGACGGTTATATCGGCGCAAACAAATGGTTCAATTGCTCTATGATGCCGGGTTAGAAACGGTGCCTGCCACCATGGGGCCACCTTACCGCGGATTGGAAGTGGATCCGAGCCCGGATGCTAAAGTCACCGACGAGGATGGTCTGGTATGGCTGGATTATCGCATCACCCAACCCGAATCCTTTTCCAGGGTATTCGGGCCGCTTACCCGCTATAAATTATACGAATCAAAAAACGATAATGCTGATTGGGAACTTGACTTTGACCGACCCAATGAGATCGCCTGGGCGTATGCCAGTTCGCATTATGATGCATTCCAAGCCGAATTTGACTTTGATTTTATGCGTGGCGATATGTCGCATGTGCAAATGCGCCCGGGGGGCGTGCCCGCTGTACGGGACGCCTATTATGATTTACTCGGTGCTGTGAAGCAACGGGTACTGAAATCAAAGCCGTATTTTGGCTATTTTGCAGAAAGTTTTCTCGCCCCTCCAAACGTAATGGCTTATGGCGATGAATGTGATCACCTGGAGGCCTCCTTTGCTGATTCTACGCTGGGTGATTTGCAATCAGAACCGCTTGGAACTGAACATTTTGTGCAACAGTTTGCCCAATATCGAAACTGGTTGGAGTCCCGACAGTTTTCCCCTTGTTTTACCATTTTAACGGCGGATAAGGACGATCCAAGATTCGACGAGTTTTATCTAAAAGGCAACGAGTTACGCTACTTTATGGCGCTTTTCCTAACCGATATGCCTTCGTATATGGCCCTCGGTTTTGAATGTCGGGATGTCCATTATGCCCCTGCAATGAATGAAAGATATACCAAACTGTACGTTTTTCAGGTAGAATCAGGCCCGAAAATGACGCGTGGGCCTTATCAATGGGGCCAAAACAGTTCGTTGTATCATAATTTGGCCCGTATAAAGCGGTTATCGCTCGAGATTTTGCCTGCTATTGCTCATGCACGTACAAAATGGATCATTTCGCCCGATTCTAGTGGCAAAGAAAAACAGATCATTTGGACCCAGGACAATGATTCAGGTTATATGTTCATCGCCAATATGGATTTGGACACGCCTGCCAATCTTTCACTGGTTTTTCCGGATAACGAATCCTGGGTGCAACATTTTTCGACCCACCGCGTACTGCCTGGTGGGGTAGATTGGCCGTTTCCGTCTGGAGCAATCTTGCCAGTTGCCCCCGGAGAAGCATGGGTGTTAAAACGTATTTAAATGTTTAAGTTGCTCAAAATCAAGGCCATCAAAGGTGCCGGACGACATCATCAGGAGGTTATGTTCCTGCCATTTGCCGGCTTCAAGAAAACTTAAAAGATCCGCTTTGTTGGTAAAAACCTTCAGATTCGGATGTTCAAAGGCGTCCTGAATGTCCTGTGCTGTAAAAGGGGGCAATTTTTTCATTTCCAACGTGTGAGGACTAAAGAAAACAATGGCCTGTTCTGCGCCCGCCAAACTTTGGGCATATTCGGGTAAAAACGCCTTTGTCAAGCTGCTAAAGGTGTGTAGTTCGAGGCATGCCGTCAGCAAACGTGTTGGGAAAAGTGCTTTTACAGCCTGCACAGTTGCTTTTACTTTCGAAGGCGCATGTGCAAAATCGAGCCAAACGGCGCTGGTTTCATGCGCTACAACCAATTGTAACCGCTTCGAAGCACCTTTGAAATCGGCAATATGCGCCACAAAAGTATCTTCTGAAATGCCCAATGTGGCACATAAGAGATAGGCGGCTTGTGCATTGCGCAAATTGTGTTCCCCAAAGAAAGAAAGTACTTGCGCTGGCTTGCCGTTTCTTGTCAACCACATTTTCCCGCTGTGAATACGGTATTGAAACGCATCAAAAGGGCAACTTTGAAAAGAAACAGTTTGGGAAACTTGTGCAACCATCTGCTGCAAATGCAGATCTGCTGCGTACCAAATCAAACTGCCCTCTGGCTCCAGATGATGGATCAAACTGCGAAATTGCGACAAATAGGATTCGAAAGTCGGAAA
Organism: uncultured Bacteroidota bacterium; assembly: GCA_903905445.1. GTDB lineage: Bacteria > Bacteroidota > Bacteroidia > Chitinophagales > Saprospiraceae > M3007. The sequence continues at coordinate 2,226 of CAIVGO010000007.1, read as the reverse complement.
AACATTAATATGGTCCCAGGCAATGCCCGTAATAACAGCATGGTGCGGTCGGTATTGCACCATTTTTGAAACCGGTTCAGTCGCCGAAGAAAGGTATTCGTCCCCTTCAATCACCATAATGGGTGCTTCGCTCAGGCGTACCATGGTTTCAAACCCTTCCAGTTGTGCACCGACCAGGTAATCGAAATCGAGCCCCAGTTTGCGCAAAACGTGCATCACCATGGCGGTTGTAGTCGTTTTTCCATGACTGCCAGCCACCACGAGTCGTTGTTTATGTTGGGCTTGTTGGTAAATAAAAGTAGGGTAGGAGCAAATATTTAATCCAAGTTGCTGGGCGCGCAATAACTCCGGGTTGTCTATCCGCGCATGCATCCCCAAGATCACCACATCCAGGTCGGGGTGTATGTTTGTCGGGTCCCAGCCTGTTTTTTCGGGCAAAAGTCCGGCTTTTTCCAGGCGTGTACGGGCGGGATCGTATATTTCATCGTCTGAGCCAGTCACGATATGTCCATTATTTTGCAAGGCAATCGCAATATTGTGCATGGCGGCACCCCCAATTGCAATGAGGTGAATGCGCATTTTTTCCTTTGATCGCAACATTTTATTTTGAAATGAGGTTAAATTTGTACTGTTTTTGTAAAAAAATTTGGAAGGTATTTGTTAAATGGGGTAAATTTGCAGCGAAATTAGAATTCGGCCGGGCATTTTACAACAATAAGATAAAAGCTTTTCCGTTTTCAAGAAAACTGCATCTCATTTTTTAAAATAACAAACTGTTGCATCATGAAAAATTGGCAAAAAGTGCTCGCGTTCGTATTTATGGCTGCTGTATTAATGCTGGAAGCTTGTCACCGTGGTTACGGCTGTCCGGGCGCTGACTTGTAAAATTAAAAACAACCCATGCAATTAGATTGGATTTCAATTGATTCACCTGAAGCGGTTGATCAAATTAAACAGCAATCCTTTCAGGTTCCCTGCCTGATTTTAAAGCATAGCACAACTTGCAATATTAGTGCCATTGCTAAATTCAGGTTGGAAGACGATTGGGATTTTAATGCAATAAGTTTGCAACCTTATTACCTTGATTTATTGCGATATCGCCCTGTTTCGGCGTATATTGCAGATACGTTTGAGGTACATCACGAGTCGCCACAAGTATTATTGATATCCAATGGTGTGTGTATTTATGATGCTTCCCACTTGGATATTACGATAGAAGAGATCAAAGAAGCGTTGGCTTCGGTTTCAGCTATCTGAGTAACTCAAGATAAAGACCATGTATTCGGCTGATATTTCTTTGGTGCAAGATCTAATTTTGCACCGGAAGTATCAGCCGTTTTACTTTTATACCCGGATTTAAATTGATTTATAGGATAGATGGATAAAAAAATTGATTTTCAATGGATTAGAAGCGCGCTGTTTTCATAACCACTTTGCGTTGACTATATATCTTTGCGGATTGTGAGAAAACTAAGGTTAATCTGGAGACTGCTGTATTTTACAGTATATACAACCCGTATAGTGGGGGAAATTTGGTTGCGTAACAGCCTACAAGGCCGCGACCTTCAACGCGCCATGCGCATACGCCGAAAATGGGCCAACAAAGTACTTTATAAAGTGGGGGTGCGCATTGAAGAAGAGGGCGTTATTCCACAAGGTAAGGGCTTGTTGGTAGGCAACCATCGCAGTTACCTGGATCCGATTATTTTATTGCGCAAGGTAGATGCCTGGCCCGTAGCAAAAGCCGAAATTGCAACTTGGCCCATGATCGGTGCGGGCGCAGCCATGGCAGGCATCCTTTATTTGCGCCGGGAAGATGCCGGACATCGCGCCAAGGTTTTGGGGATGATTCGCCAAACCATTGATTCGGGTTATCCGGTCATTTTGTTCCCGGAAGGCAACACTTGTGATGTTCCCGATAAAACCTTGCCCTTTTTGACGGGCGGATTTCGATTGGCGGCCAAATATGGAATTGAGGTGACACCCATTGCGTTCTTTTATCCTGATCCGCGCGATTTTTGGGTTGGGGAAGTCAGTTTTCTTGCGCATGCCTGGCAAAGTTTCGGGCGCAATGAAATTCGGGTTAAAGTATGCTATGGTCCAACGATGCGGGATACCGACGGTGATGCCTTGCTTGTAGCAGCCCATGCCTGGATTGAAAATAAACTTCACGCACTGGTATCGGCGCAAAAAACACCTGCTTAATACATGAAAAACCATCGTCTT
>CAIVGO010000006.1 GCA_903905445.1 uncultured Bacteroidota bacterium | reverse complement strand
TTTTTTCAAAACCACGTTGCATTGACGATATAAATCATGATTTCAAGAAATGTTTTTGTCTTTTTGGGCTTAGTTTCGGTGTTTGGTGCTTGTCATCCCGCCTATTATAAAGTATCCGATCGGACGCCGGAAGGTAGTTTTACCGAAAATTGCGAAGGTCCAAATGTCGACCGTGCGGGAAACCTGTTTGTGGTCAATTGGCAAAAAGACGGCACCATTGCACGCCTGGCACCCGGAAAACCGGCCGAATTATTCGTGGAATTGCCCAAAGGCAGTACCGCCAACAGCATTCAGTTCGATTCAAAAGGTGCCTTGTTGCTCGCTGATTTTACCGGACATAATGTGTTAAAAGTCGATCCGGCAACCAAAGCAGTCAGCGTGTTTTGCCATGATGCGCGATTTAATCAACCCAACGATTTGTGTATCACTAAATCGGATGTATTGTACGCTTCCGACCCAAACTGGGCGAAAGGAACCGGTCAGATCTGGAAAATCACCCCGGATGGACAAGCGCAATTGCTCGCAAAAGACATGGGTACCACCAATGGCATTACCTTAAGTCCCGATGAGCGTTTCCTGTACGTGAATGAATCGATACAGCGCAATATTTGGGTTTTTGAGGTGACACCTACCGGATTAAGCAACAAACGCCTGTTTCATTCTTTTGAAAAAGACGGCCTCGACGGGATGAAATGCGATGTAGAAGGCAATTTATATGTGACACGATGGGGCGCCGGGGAAATCGCCGTTTTTGCACCGGATGGCCAACTTTTGCGTACCATAACCACCCAAGGGAAAAAAGTAAGTAACCTGAATTTTGGCGGAAAAGACGGTAAAACGGTTTTTGTTACCTTGCAAGACCGCAAGTGCGTCGAAATGTTTCAAAATGAAATTTCCGGCATCCGGTAGGGCGCTCTATTCAGGATACATTTCATAAATGCTCCAAATATGCGAGCGTTCCTGCCAATGGTTAAAATTTAAATATTGTACCCACATGGGCAAATATTGGTAAACAGGCACCAATTTCACCTTTGGGATGGATTGATCCATTTTTAGGCGTCGGTACAAATACAAATTTCCGGGTTGTACCAATGCTGCCAGGGAATCAAGGTCGTTCACTATTTTGACCTGGATATTGGGGTGGCAATACACATAGGATGCTACATCTACCCGTTTGTAGGGGCTTTCCGTTGCTGCGTATAAGAGAATGGGTCCGTTATTTGCACGGTGGTATAAATAACTAAAATAAGGCATGAAACTTTGCATCGGCTGGGTGCAAAAATAGATCCACAACAGGGTGTTCATCCCGATGGAAATACCTGCCAGGTATCGTACCACCCTGTGTTTGCTCCATTGAAGCACCAAATCGCGCCATCCCACTACCGCAAAAAACAATACCACAAACATCATAGGGAATAAAAAGCGCAATTCCTTGTGCGCCACCACCGAATGTCCCAGAAAAAACGGGATAAAAGCCCAGGTAAATAGATGATGCGGTTTTTTATACATCCCCCACACCATCCCAGTCAGGATAAAAAGGCTAATGGGGGGTACCAGTTTTACCACACCCGATGGAAAATAATACCACCAGGGCGCCACGCCATATTCGGCCGCTTTTTCCTCTATGATGTTGCGGGTGAAGTAGTTATAAGGGGCACAAACCCATTCACCATAAAAATAAAAGTCGCTTAAAGTGCCCAGGGTCAAACTGAATAGGCCACCGAAGATCAACCAATACCAGTGGGTTCTGGCGGGCTTTTTTACCCAGATCAGCCAAGCGCCAACACCCAGCAAAGCAAAGGCCATTTGATACCGCAAACAAAACGAAAGGCCCAATAATGCGCCAATAAGTGCCCATTCTCCCCGTTTTTGCGGTGTTTGTAACAACATCAGTGCCGCGCTTAACCAGCAAATGGCCGACCAGTTTTCAGAAGAAAAACGCACGCTGAGCATGGGCGCAAACCACAGCAATAAACAACTCCAAAACAGCACTTTTTGCCATTTTTCTTCCAAATCCAGCGTCCGAGATAAAGCAAAATACACCAGCAGACTCAAAATACCACTCCATACCCGCAGTAACAGAACCTGAAAAAACGGGTCGGTAAGACCCACGGTATTTAAAACCTGCATCTCTAAGGCAGCCAGCAGCGGTTGTATCGTCGGACGAATGCGGTCGCCAAACTCCCAGGCCATATCCGTGGTAGGCGTGCGTCCTAATTTCCAGTTGGCAAATTCAAGGATTTGAAAATGCTCGTCGGGATGAAAATAACCCGATGTAAACCAGGCAGTTGTGCCATAAATAACCGCTCCTGCCAGCAAAATATGCCACCAAGACCAATTCAACAGCCACAAACACCCTTTTTGTATCACCCGGTCTTAGAAATTGATCAGATCTACGTCAAAAATCAACACCGAGTTGGGAGGAACGCCACTGCGATCATCCGATCCGTAAGCCAAACCGGATGGTATGAAGAACTGGCCTGAGCCGCCTTTTTTCAACAAAGGGATACCTTCCTGCCAACCCAGGATCACGCCATTCAAGAAAAACGAAGCCGTGCTGGAGCCAGAAGTTTGGTCAAACACCTCTCCATCCAGGTAATACCCTTTATATTTAACGGTTACCTTCGACGAAAGGGTAGGGTTGCTGCCTGCACCTTCTTTGGTGATGATGTAGTGCAAGCCCGATGCTGTTTTTTGCGCCGTCAGGCCTTTGTCGGACAGGTATTGCTCGATTTTTTTGATGTCTTCGGCTAATTGTTCTTCCGGACTCAAGGATTTGTCGCAAGAAAGGGCAAAAAGGCTAAGGCTCAATGCCAGGATTGTGAGTAGACGCATCTTTTTATTTTTTTTGAAGCTCAAAAGTACAGCATGATGTTCGGGATTACACCTTTGCCGGATTGTTTTCTTCTTGCATGATTTTGGTTTGGTGCGCAATACTTTCCTGATGGACGGCTGTGAGGAATTTTTCCACAAAAGGATCATTTAAGCCGCGTTCTCGGCCTTGCTGGTAGGCTTTTTCCAAAATTTCATTCCAGCGGGCCGTTTGAAGGATGGCGATGTTGTTGCGTTTTTTATACCGCCCAATATCTTCCGCCAGGCGCATACGGCGTGCCAGCAGGTTCATCATCTCCAGATCTACTTCATCAATTTTATGCCGCAAATTTTCAATATGTTCTAAAAAACTGACATTATCAGTGGTTTCACGCCGCAGCACCAGTTTTTGGCAAAGTTCATGGTACACCAGCGGCGTAATTTGTTGCTTGGCATCGCTCCAGGCGGCATCCGGCGTGTGATGCACCTCGGTCATCAGGCCGTCGTAATTCAGGTCGAGCGCCTGTTGGGCAATTTCAAGTAAATCGACCCGGTTGCCACAAATATGGCTGTTATCGCAAATCAGCGGAATTTCGGGCATTCTACGGCGCAATTCGATGGGGATTTCCCAGTAAGGCGCGTTCCGAAATTTACTTTTTGCATAAGTTGAAAATCCGCGATGGATGGCCCCCAACTGGGTAATGCCTGCATTCCCAATCCGTTCAATGGCGCCGATCCACAAATCAAGATCAGGATTAACCGGATTTTTGACCAAAACAGGCACATTTACGCCTTTTAAGGCATCGGCTATTTCCTGCACTGAAAACGGATTGACGGTTGTACGCGCGCCGATCCACAGAACATCAATGCCAAACTTGAGCGCTTCGTACACCTGGTTGGCATTGGCAACTTCAATGGTGGTGCGCAGGCCCGTTTCTTCCTTTACCTGGCGCAACCAGGGCAGGGCTTGTGCACCATTCCCTTCAAATGCCCCAGGTCGGGTGCGCGGTTTCCATACACCCGCCCGGTATAAATCAATGGCTTGTCCGGGATGTTGGATACTTAAATCTTTCAAATCATGGGCAATTTGCAGCACCTGCGCTTCCGTTTCTGCCGAACATGGGCCCGCAATCAGAAACGGACGATCATTGTGTTTTTGAAACATGGTGTTATTTTTTAGTGTGTAATTGTTTTTATTGTTGTTTTTATTAAATGAAAACATGCTTTAATGTCAATGCAAAGTGGTTATAAAAGCAAATGTTATCTAATCCATTGAAAATCAGTTTTTATCCATCCATCCTTCCAATCCATTTAAATCAGGGTTTATGATAAAATGCGTTTTATGGCATTGGCCTGCTCCATTAAGGTATACAAGCCTTGCAAATCTTTGTTTTCCAACATATTGCGAAACTGAATGGTGTTTGCAATGAATGCGTCCAGTACTTCCAGCACATGTTGGCTGTTTTGCTCAAAAATGGGCGTCCAGGTGGCAGGATTGCTTTTGGCCAACCGCACCGTGCTGCTAAATCCGCCGCCTGCCAAATCAAAAATACGTTGCTCTTCTTTTTCTTTTTCCAAAACGGTAAGCGCCAAGGAGAAAGAAGCAATATGCGAAATATGGCTCACATACGCCACATGCAAATCGTGTGCATTGCTTTCCATCAAAATCATGCGCATGCCCAGTGCTTGATAAGCGGCTGTAACCAGCGCACAGGCTTCCGAACTACTTTGATCGGTATCGCACAAAACCACGCATTTACCTTCAAATAACCCGCTTAGTGCTGCTTCCGGACCGGAAAATTCGGTACCTGCCATCGGGTGGGTTGCGATAAATTGTTTCCTAAGTGGGTGATTTTTAATGGATTGTACCACAGGATGCTTCGTAGAACCTGCATCAAACACGACCTGGTCTGGACGGATAAGGTCCAAAACGCGCGGCGCCAGTTGAACTAAATGATCTACCGGGGTTGCCAACAAAACCAGCTGACTTTGTGCTAGGGCTGCTTCCAAGGGCAGGATTTTATCCACCAGTCCAAGTGCCAATGCTTTTTCGGCATGTGTGGGCGAGGATTCCACCCCGATTAAACTGCTTGCAAACCCGCTTTCGCGCAAACCAAGCGCAAAAGAGCCGCCCATTAATCCTAATCCTACAATACAGACGGTCATACTTTTATGGCGTTTAAAAATGATTGAATCCGTTGGGTGGCTTCGTCGAATATCGTGCATTCCGAGCATAAAGCAATTCGAACATAATCTGCGCCAGCCGAACCGAAAATGCCACCCGGGGTTACAAAAACATGTGCTTTTTCGAGCAAATCATCGCTCAAAGCATATCCATCCGGATAAGTATCTGGAATTTTTGCCCATACAAACAAGCCTTGTTGGTCGCGTTGATACTGGCAACCCAGCACATCAAGCAGCGCAAAAACACGTTGTTGTCGAGCCTTATATTGTGCATTCAGACCTTCATACCAGGTTTCCGGTAATTGCAGCGCTGCAACGGCGGCTTTTTGTAGCGGGTAAAACTGTCCGGAATCCATGTTGCTTTTAAATCGCAGGATCGCTTGAAGGTAAGCCGGATGCCCTGCAACCATGCCCATCCGCCAGCCCGCCATATTGTGCGATTTGCTCAAGGAATTAAATTCCAAGGCCCATTCAGATGCTCCTTCGGCAGCCAGGATACTCATGTGGGTATCATTTAAGATAAAGCTGTACGGATTGTCATTGACGATTAAAATACGATTTTCTCGTCCAAAATCGACCAAATCTTGAAAAAATGCCGCACTTGCCCTTGCGCCCGTAGGCATGTGCGGGTAATTTACCCACATAATTTTTACCCGGCTCAAATCCTGGGTCGCCAGTGCTTTCAAATCGGGCAACCAATGATTGCGCGCATCCAGTTCGTAATATAAAGGCGTGGCACCAGCCAAAACAGTGGCCGCCCGGTAAGTTGGGTAACCGGGATTGGGCAATAAAGCAACATCTCCGGCCTCCAAAAAACTCATCGCAAGGTGCAAAATGCCTTCTTTCGAGCCCATCAAAGGCAATATTTGGGTATTCGGATCGAGCGTCACCCCATACCAGCGCATATACCATTCGGCCCAGGCCTTGCGTAAATCGGGAATACCTGTGTACGACTGGTACGCATGCGCCTGCGGGTGCGCGAGGGCAGTTGTGAGCGCCGCTTCAACCGCTGGTGCTGGGGGTAAATCAGGGGAGCCAATACCCAGGTTGATGACCGATTTGCCATCGGCCTGCATTTGTGCAATGGCGCGCAACTTTTGGGCAAAATAATATTCGGAAACATGGGCTAAACGAGCGGCTGTTTGAATCATCGTGTGGTGTTTAGCGTGTTTTTAGTATTTAAATGCTGGGTTTCTGGCATTTTGCCCGCTTCATACACCCCTAACACCTGAAGTTGTTGGGTAGTAGCGTCGAGCAATTGCAGCGTAGCGGGAATGTGGGCGGGATTTGGATGAATAAAATCGATAAAAAACTGGTATTCCCAGGCTTTTCCGAGTTTGGGGGCCGATTGAATTTTGGTCAGGTTGGCGCCTTCTGCGGCCAGCATGGTTAAAATGCGGCTCAAACTGCCACTTTGATGTGGAATGCCAAACTGGAGCGATACTTTATTCGCGCCGGATAAGGGCTGGGTATCTGTTGCCGGTTTGAGCACTAAAAATCGGGTAAAATTGACGGGATCGTCTTCAATACCCGGGACTAAAACGGCCAGTCCGTACAGTTCTGCGGCTAAAGTACTCGCGATCGCTGCCCGATTGCGCAGGCCTTTTTGGGCAATTTCGGCGGCACTCATGGCCGTATCTTCCGATTCGACCAATTGCATTTCCGGAAACTGTTTCAAAAACAACTTGCATTGCGCCAGGGCCATCGGGTGGGAGTGTACCGACGCCAGGTCTTGTAGCGAAACACCCGGCAAGGCCAACAAATTCTGACGAATGGGCAGCAATACTTCCCCAACAATGCGGAGTTGACTGCGTTGCAACAGGCTGTAATTGGGCAAGATAGAACCTGCTATGCTGTTTTCAATGGCCATCACCGCAGCGTCGGCATGGGTGGGCAAACAAGCCAATTGCACGAGTTCTTCAAACGTTGCGGCAGGCACTAAGGTCGTATTTACGCCAAAAAATTGCCGGGCAGCAACCGCATGAAAGGCGCCTGGCACGCCCTGAATCACTACCCGAGGGCCATTTTGTTTCGGTAAATCAAAATTCGTTGTGTTCATCTGTTCGGATTGGACCAAAATAAAAAAGGAGCCCCTGACGTGCAGGAACTCCTTTTTTGTGTAAAATAAGTGCTTTTTTATCTTCACTTACACCCAAAGGCTATTCCCGACCCTTTTCTAAAATAGAAAAAGTATCCAAAATAACCAAAATAATAAGTGCAGTTCGAATTCATTGTACTGTTGTACTGTTACGCTGCAAATGTGTAGGGTTTGTTTTTAAAAAACAAGCTTTTCATTAAAATTTTTCAAAGGAACATGAAAATGCTACTTTTGTCCATTCGTACACTCCCTAAAATGAGTTTGATATGTCAGCTAATCTCCGAATTTGCTTTTCTTGTTTCGTATTCTTGCTTTACTCGATGCTGCTTTTGCCCTATTTTTCTACTGCGCAGCCCGCATCTACTACCTATACGCCCGACTGGGAATCGCTGGATAAGCGCCCAACGCCAGAATGGTGGACCGATGCTAAATTCGGCATTTTTATCCACTGGGGCGTTTATTCTGTTCCGGGTTATACCGCCAAAGGCAACTATGCCGAATGGTACCTTAACTCCTTGACAAACAACGCCCACGATGGGAAAGTGCGGGAATTTCATCATATTAATTACGGCGATCGGAACTATTATGACCTGGCCGATGATTTTAAAGCGGAGCTGTTCAATCCCGACGAGTGGGCCAAAATGTTTGAAAATGCCGGCGCCAAATACATGGTGCTTACGTCCAAACACCACGACGGATTTTGCTTGTGGCCAAGTCAGGAAGCGGGCAAAACCTGGGGCTTTCCCTGGAGCGCAGATGTACGTGGGCCCAACCGCGACTTGGTCGGTGATTTGTTTAAAGCCGTGCAAAAAACGCAGGTGAAGCCTGGTTTATATTTTTCTTTATACGAATGGTACAATCCCTTGTGGACATTTGATCCAGGCCGTTTTGCTGCCGATCATTCCATGCCACAATTGTACGATCTGGTACAACAATACCAGCCCTGGGTCGTGTGGGCCGATGGCGACTGGGATGCTAGTCCTGAAACCTGGCAATCGCAGCAATTCCTGAGCTGGTTGTACAACGAAAGCCAAATTAAAGATAAAGTTGTGGTTAATGATCGGTGGGGGAGTGGTACCCGTTTCAAACATGGCGGCGTGTATACCCCTGAATATCAACCCGATATGGAATTTGAGGACCATGCCTGGGAGGAAAGTCGCGGGATGGGTGCTTCTTACGGATACAACCGGGCCGAAGACATCCAGGATTACAATTCATCCCAGGCGTTGATATTGCACCTGATAGACAAAGTATCGCGTGGCGGTAATTTTTTGCTCGATATTGGCCCGGATGGACACGGACAAATTCCGCCCATCATGCAGGAGCGGCTTGCGGATATTGGTAAATGGTTGAATATCAATGGAGAAGCAATTTATAACACCCGTCGGTGGCGCATTACCAATCAATGGAGTACAGGTAACCGCAATTTTAAACCGGAACTCATCGACGGCTGGAAAACAGGGGGCGATGTATTGCTCAAACAAACCATCGATCCAGAACCTGGTTTTGCTGTAAAAGAAGTGTTTTACACGTTTAATCCGAAAACAAAAGCGTTGTATGCTATTTTTCCAAAATACCCGGAAAACAAAAAACTCGTGTTAAAAGGTATCAATTTGCCCCCTAATACCGAGGTAAGCATGTTGGCGACCAAAGAAAAACTGAAATGGGAAAACAGTATGGCTACCAAAGTGCTGTCTGTCGATCGTCCGGGCGATGATTACCGCGATCCCAAAACCCCCAAAAGCACACCGACTACCGAGGGGCAAGACTTAGTGATTACCCTGCCGGAGTATAAGCCTGCTATGATCAAAACAGCAAATGCTTATGTGGTGAAAATCGCGAATTATGGCGCTTTTGTAGCAAAACCGAAGATAGAAGTAAAGTACGATCCAAAAACGATGGCACCCAGTGTTGTGATGAGTACGCCAACGCAAGGGGGGATTATTCGTTACACCGTAGATGGTTCGGAGCCCAAAGAAAGTTCACCGGAATACAAACAGCCTTTATTGCCTAAAAATGCGTGCACCGTGCGAGCCAAAGTGTACAAAACAGGACTTTTGGAAAGCAATGGATCCACGGCCACCGTTAAAATCCTTACCTTGCAGCCTTCCTTGTCTATGTACCGTGCACCCGAGCCTGGCTTGCGGATGGAATTAGTAACAGCCCGTGGTAAATACACGGCGGCGTCTGTTGCCGATGGTTTGGTCGATAAATCGGCGGATGTTTTCGATTTTACTTTAGATCCAATTTGTGTTGCCGGTACTTGCGGCACCGTTTGGAAGGGATTTATCAATATTCCAACCACAACGGGTTATCAATTTTGGACAAATTCGGACGACGGAAGTATCTTGTATATTGATAACCAAGTGATTGTGAACAATGATGGGGAGCATGGCGCAACCGAAGAAACGGGCATGGCCTATTTGCAACAAGGTTGGCATCAAGTAAAACTTGTCTATTTTAACAGTGGTGGTCCGGGCAGTCTGCAGGTAGCATACAGTCCGCTTGGAGCATCTAAACGTGAAATTCCGGGCGACATGTTCGCGCATTAGGCTGGAAGCATTGCGGATTTTTGCCTGATTATGGAAGCAATTTTAAGAGGCGGATTGGCAGGACTTGCCTATGGTTTTTTGTTGGGACCCTTGTTTTTTATTGGTCTAAAATTGACCCTTACCAAAGGCGTCCGACATGGCATGATGTTGGTGTCGGGCGCTTTTGTGAGCGATGTATTATTGATATTGGCCGCTTGGAGAGGCGCGCAGTATCTTGCTGAATTTGCCCAGGAAGATAAATTTCATACCATATTGGGTACAGTGAGTGCCTTATTGATCATTGGATTTGGTATTTCTGCGATGTGGCCTCGAAAGCCGGGACGTTTGGTCGGGGCAGTACAAGCCGCTGATCCTGAAACAGATAAGCATCGGTACAGCATGTTGAAAGGATTTTTGCTCAATATGGCCAATCCGTCCAACTGGCTATTTTGGCTCAGCATGGGGGCAGCGGCCAATTCGGAGCAAGTTGCGGCTGGGAAAACAAGCCATGCCATGTTATTTTTAATTTCGGCCATGGTTGTGGTATGTGTATCGGATATTTGCAAAGTTTTAATCATTCACCTGATTGGCCAGCGTATCACCCCCCAATTTATCCGAACCGTTGTTTTTGCTTCCGGCGTGTTGTTGACGGCGGTAGGCATTTGGATGTTGATTAACCTTTATATCAATTTTGTTTAAATTTTTATGGAAGCTTTACGCGAGCAATGGATGTTGATGATCTCCACGCCTATTTATGTAGTCGTGATTTTGGGGGAAATTTTCCTGAGCAATTACAAAAAAACACACAGTTATACCACCTGGGATACGCTCACCAACCTGTATTTGATGCTGCTTAACAGTGGTATTGACTTGTTGTTCAGAAGTGTATATGTGGTGATTCTTACCCTTTGTTTCCAATTTAAGGTGATTGATTGGACGGTTGGGGTTTGGTATTGGCTTACGCTGATTATTGCAGAAGACTTTTTGTTTTATTGGCTGCATCGGGTGGATCACCACAGTCGTTTTTTCTGGGCCGTGCATGTTACCCATCATTCTTCGGAGCATTATAACCTGACCACCGGCTTCCGGTCTTCGGTTTTCCAGCCTTTATACCGATTTATCTATTTCCTGCCGCTTGCCTTTTTGGGATTTAGCGCGCTGGACATTGTATTCATTTTCTCGGCAACCCAAACCTGGGGTATTTTGGTCCACACCGAGCATGTTGGAAAACTCGGCTGGCTCGAATACATCCTGGTCACACCCTCGCACCACCGGGTACACCATGCTTCCAATGCCTTGTACCTGGATCGCAATTTGGGCATGTTGCTCATTATCTGGGACCGCCTTTTTGGGACCTTTCAACCAGAGTTGGCATCCGAACAATATCAACCCATCCGGTACGGGTTAACCAAATCGATGGAAAAAACAGATCCTGCCTCCATTGTTTTTCATGAGTGGCGAAATATCTGGAAAGACTTCCGTAAAGCCCGCACCTTGCGTCAAAAACTAGGTTACGTGTTTGGTCCGCCCGGCTGGAGCCACGATGGCAGCAGCATGACCAGCGATCAAATGCGGGCGTATGAGGCGCAGTTGGAGCAGCAAGAAAGGCCCATGAAGCAGGTTTGATAGACAAAAACGCTTGCTTTATCGAATGATTTTTGCCAGGCATTTTGTGCTTCGGACTTTTACACAAAAGTAACAATCTCTTATGCGCCAAATAATACGCATTCTGGCTGAAGGCGCTGCTCAAGCCTGGCAGCAATTGATGGGCAACAAACTCCGTTCGTTTTTGTCGCTGCTCGGTGTAACCATTGGCATTTTCTGTATTATTGGCGTAAAAAGCGCAGTAAACTCGCTGGAGGATAACATTCGAAATAGCTTATCCAAGCTGGGGAATGATGTTATTTACGTGGAAAAATTCTCCTGGGGAGAAGATCCGGGTGTTAATTACTGGAAATGGATGCGCCGTCCCAATTTTAGCTTTAAAGAATATGAAGCCTTGCACGAACGGCTAAAAAATGCCGATAAAGTGGGGTTTTGGCAATATGTTGGTTCAAAAACGGTGAAATTTAATACCTCCAATGCAGAGGATGTATTTTTCCTGGGCATCACCGAAGATTGCTGGCAGTTGTTTGGGTTAGAATTTGAAGGTGAAGGCCGCTATTTTTCCTCTATTGAATACCAAAGTGGCAGTGATGTGTGTATTTTAGGCTACAATATTGCCGATGGTTTGTTTGGTCAAAGTATTGATCCCCTTGGAAAAGAAGTAAGTGCGGGCGGACGCAAATTGCGGGTAATCGGCGTGTTGAAAAAATCAGGGAAAGACATTTTGAAGCCGTTCAATTTCGATAATGGGGTACTGGTGAGCAATACCCTGGCGCGGCGTGGTTTTAATGTACGGCGTGAGGGTGGGGGGCAACAAAGTAGTTTGATGGTAAAGGCCAAAACGGGGGTAGACCTCGATGAAATGAAGGATGAAATCGTGGGTGTCTTGCGTTCAGAGCGCAGTTTGAAGCCCCGGGAGGAAAATAATTTCGCAACCAATACGCTTTCTGTGCTTGCCAGTTTGTTTGACAGCGTATTCGGTGTGTTGAACATGGCTGGTTTTGTGATCGGCATCTTTGCCTTGGTCGTGGGTATGTTCTCGGTGGCCAATATCATGTTTGTATCGGTTAAGGAACGCACCAACCTGATTGGTATAAAAATGGCTTTAGGGGCCAAACGTTGGTTTATTTTGCTTGAAATCTTGTTTGAAGCGATTGTTTTGTGCGCGGTTGGCGGACTAATCGGCCTATTATTGATCTGGGTTACCACCGAAGCGATTACCCAGGCCATCGATTTTGATATTCATTTGTCGCTTGGAAATACGATGGTGGGCATTGTTACTTCCATTATTGTGGGGGTATTGTCGGGTTTGATTCCGGCCTCACAGGCTAGTCGGATGGATCCTGTGGAGGCGATTCGGAAGTAATTTCCTACCTCCTCCGCTAGCGCGGGGTTCTACTCTGCTAGCGCGGGGTTCTACTCCGCTAGCGCGGGGTTCTACCCCGTGTACCGATCATTCGGGCTCTGCCCGAGTTAAGAAAAAATCACAATTTTTTGATTTAATATAAATTATATATTATGATAATCAGTTTTATATGAAAGCCTGCAATGTTGCGGGTATAACCCGAAGGATTGAAACACGGGGTGGAACCCCGCGCTAGCGAGG
>CAIVGO010000005.1 GCA_903905445.1 uncultured Bacteroidota bacterium | reverse complement strand
TTTGATGACCACTATCCCGGGCTTATATGCTTGTGGAGAAGCCAATTTCAGCGACCACGGCGCCAATCGCCTGGGTGCTTCTGCCTTGATGCAGGGTTTGGCAGATGGCTATTTCGTGTTGCCTTACACCATCGGTTCTTATTTGAGCAGCGAAATCCGCACTGGAAAATTGAGCACGGATTTGCCAGAGTTTGAAGCCGCTGAGAACGATGTACGCAGCCGGATTGAAAAATTCAAATCCCTTAATGGAAATCAAAGTGTGGAAAGTTTCCACCGTCGTTTGGGCAAAATCATTTGGGATTACTGCGGTATGGCGCGCAATGAAGCCGGTTTGAAAAAAGCCATCGAAATGGTTCGTGCATTGCGAGAAGAGTTCTGGAAAGATGCATACGTGCCTGGTGGTACGGATGAATACAATCCTGAGTTAGAAAAGGCCTGGCGTGTAGCCGATTTCATCGAATTGGGCGAATTGATGTGCATTGATGCCTTGAACCGCAACGAATCTTGTGGCGGCCACTTCCGCGAAGAATACCAAACGGAAGAAGGCGAAGCATTGCGCGACGACCAAAACTACATGCATGTCGCAGCCTGGGAATTTAAAGGAGATGGTGCCGAACCTGAACTGCACAAAGAAGCACTGGAATATGAAGTAGTGAAAGTAACGCAACGGAGTTACAAGTAATCATCAACGTATTATCATTCATCATTTCGCATCTACCAAAAGATGAAACTGACACTCAAAATATGGCGCCAAGGCGGCCGTTATAAAGGTGAATTTGTCACCTATACCCTCGACAATGTCAATGAGCATATGTCCTTTCTGGAAATGCTCGATGTGTTGAACGAAAGTTTGGTTGCAAAAAAAGAAGAACCGGTTGCTTTTGAACACGATTGCCGCGAAGGTATCTGCGGTACTTGTTCACTGGTGATTGATGGCCGCGCACACGGCCCAATGCAGGGAACCACTACCTGCCAGGTGCACATGCGCCACTACAAAGACGGCGAAACCATCGTGATTGAGCCATTTCGCGCAAAAGCATTTCCGGTGATCAAAGACTTGGTGGTAGACCGTTCTGCGTTCGACCGCATTATTCAAGCGGGCGGATACGTGAGCGTCAACACTGGCCAGGCGCAAGATGCTAACTCCATTCCTGTAGAAAAGGAGCAGGCATCGCACGCTTTTGATGCGGCGGCCTGTATTGGTTGTGGTGCTTGTGTTGCGGCTTGCCCCAATGCATCCGCAATGTTGTTTACTTCGGCAAAAATTTCACACCTCGCTTTGTTACCACAGGGCCAGGTGGAACGTCAGCGCCGGGTAATTTCCATGATCGCTAAAATGGATGCGGAAGGTTTCGGCCAATGCTCCAATGTAAAAGCGTGTGAAGCCGAATGTCCAAAAGAAATTTCGGTAGAAAATATCGCGCGTATGAACCGCGAATACTTGTCGGCAGTACTTACTTCCGATATTGCATAAGACCTACGCGGGTTGATTAAGCGTTTATTTTAACCTAAATAGACGCTTAATCAGCCCTCCGTATTTCTTAAACAGGCGCTTAATCTGCCCTCCGTGTTTTAGGCATTGGTGTTCCTGTACCTGCCTTGCCTGAATTTGAAATAACAGGCGGCTGTATACCACGATTACCCGTTATTTCAGGCTCATTCGGGTTAAATGATTCTTCTCCACCACCCTGGTTATTGGTCGGTGGTGTTGGTGGCACGATCGGGTCAACAACATCGGCCTGGGTAGGTACTCCAAACAGCGTTTTAGCCGTTTCTTTCAACCTTTCCATAAATTCCTGCGAAGCAAAGCCCGCTATAAAGGCGATGCCGATATATGGAAACATGCCATTGAGCGTTTGCCAACCTGCGGCATCGCTTTGGGTGAGTGCGCCTGCGAAAAAACTACTCACAAAAAAAGTAAACAGGCCGCAAATCACGCCAGACACCGGGCGTACATAGAATGGAATTTCCAGATAAGCAGGGAAATAGGTTTTATCGCGCGCAAATTCGAAGATACCCCGCAAATTAGACAAGGCGCCACCCAAGCCGCCTGCCAGGAAGATAGCCCACAACACAAAAGCAATCATTTGGGGCATCGCAGGCGTTTTTTCTGTTTTCGCTTCCACGATGGTTGATTTACCTGCTGCGGAATCGGAACGTGTTACCACAGAATCAATGGTGGTAACTGAACTGTCTTTGCCATTGCTCCCTGGCACTTGTTGCACACTTACTTTTTTTTCTACTTTAATCTGCAGTGCCTGCTCCGGATTTGTCAGCGCAGCCTCTGCCATCGCCGCCTTGAAAATGGTTTGATACAGCAATGCAGAAAATAAAAGGGTGATCCCTATGTTGTAGGCAACAAGGTACAGGGTTCGGGTACGGCTCAGGTCAGAGCCAGGCGTTTCATTGGTCGCAGCCATGGGTGTTAGGTTGTTTTCTGTAAAAATATAAAAAATTGAAAATCAAGCATTTAATTTAAAAAAGATACACTCCTTGTAAATACAAGCAGTGCCCGATCCAGCTATTCGCAATGGGGGCCGGGTTCCAGTCTTTCGGGTTGTACATGGCCCCGAGCGATCGCACATAGCGCAGGGTAATACCCAAGTGTTGGGTAAAAAACACATTTGCTCCCAGCACCAGGCTAATGTCGTTTTTTTTCAAATAATCCTTGGAAACCACCTCAATACCATTGGGTTCACCCCGAAACCTACTGCTAAAAAACCGGGCATAAGACAAACCCAGGTCAAAGGCAACGCGGTAATAATCTTCGCTTTCATTATCCCCTTCAATCAACCAGTCTTTATAATGCCATTGAACGGGCACTTCGATATAGTTGAGGGTGAGGGCAAAATTATTCGGGTTAAAATTATCGCGTACCAATTCACTTTGAGCGCCGCGTTGTGCAAACAGGAGTTCAACACTGCCATCGGTGCGTTCACCAATGCGGCTTACCACCCTGAAACCGGCCACCAATCCGGGTTTGTTGTACCCAGCGGAATTATCGCCGTTTATTTGAGAGGCCGTCACGCCCGCGATAATGCCCGCGCGAAACCGTTGTTGGGCATTCAAAACAACCGGGAAAAGTGCAATTATAAGTGTAAAAAAAAGTGTTTTATGCTTCATCATGGTTCAAATTCGAATACTGGTAAAATTTGGATACTTTTGCGTACTGCTTTTATGGGCTAGATCATTGTCCACAAAGGCACTAATATAAGTCAATCTTCACTTTGATGCGCTATACTCAGGGAAATTTAAAAAAATTGGAGGAGTTGTTTACCGAACTGGACTATTCCATTCGCTATGAAAAAGGCAATTTCCAAAGCGGCTATTGTATTGTGGAAAGTAAACGCATTGCTGTTATCAACAAGTTTTTTGACATTGAAGCACGCGTTAATTGCTTGCTTGACATTCTTTCCGGCCTCGATTACGACCCGGCGAACCTTAGCGAGAAATCCCGGGAACTTATAGAAAAATGGAAAAAGGCGCAAGCAGATTAAAATTAACCTTGCTCGGGACGGGCACCTCCCAAGGTGTGCCGGTTATTGGTTGTGGATGTGCGGTATGCTGTTCTACCGACCCGCGCGACAACCGATTGCGTTCGTCCGCACTGATAGAATATGGCGATTTAAATATTCTGATTGATGCCGGGCCCGATTTTCGACAACAAATGCTGCGGGCAAAGGTGCAACACCTGGAAGCCATTTTGCTCACCCACGAACACAACGACCATGTAATTGGGATGGACGATATCCGTCCTTTCAATTTCAATTCGGACCGTGCAATGGCCGTGTACGCCCTCCCACGCGTGGCAGCGGAAGTACAAAAACGTTTTGAATATGTATTTACCGAGCATATACCCGGTCTACCACGCATTGAATTACATTTAATTGAAAAGGATCAGCATTTACATTTCGAAGACCTTGAAATTCGGACGATTGGGGTGATGCATGGAAAATTGCCGATTTTAGGGTACAGAATAGGTGATTTATGCTATCTTACGGATGTTAAAAGCTTACTTCCCGAAGATTTAGACCAAATAAAAGGGGTCAAATATTTGATTGTAAATGCCTTGCACCATGCACCACATCCTACGCACATGAACCTTGAAGAGGCGCTTGCCTTTGTAGAGGCCGTGCAACCGGAACAAGCATGGCTCACACATCTTAGTCATCAAATGGGATTAATGAGCGATATTGCCTCACTTTTGCCCGACCACGTATCGTTTGCATACGATGGATTGACGATATCCACTTGACCTTTTGATCTGACTGTTTCCGACTCTGTGCCTACAACCAACTTAGATACCGCAGCGCCTCCCCCACCAAACAATCTTATTTGGGCCGATCGGCTCCGAAACCTGGCTACTGTATTGGTTGTGGCTATACACGTTGCCGGACCAGTTGCCCACCAAAACACGGAATATAATACCTGGTATTGGTGGTCGGCCAACCTATGGGATTCATTTTCCAGGCCTTCGGTGCCCTTGTTTATCATGTTGAGTGGTTTTTTGCTGTTGAGTAAAGATTATCCGCTGGGTGATTTCCTGAAACGGCGTTTCTCGCGCATTGTGTTGCCTTGGATATTTTGGTCGATTGTGTTTAGCATTTATAATCATATTTCGAAAAACCAGCCTGCAACATTTAAAGAGGCCTTTCTAAATTTGGCAGAAAACAATGTCCACTACCACCTGTGGTTTTTGTACCTGATTTTGGGATTGTACCTGGTATATCCCATTTTACGGCCTTGGGTACGCAATGCACGCGAACAGGATTTTTGGTATTTTTTTGCCCTGTGTATGATTGGCGCATGGGGATACAAAATTTTGGATCAGTTTTTCAACATCCATATTGGCTTGTATTTTGAATTGTGTACCAATCAGGTTGGCACCTTTGTATTGGGATATTACTTGGGGACAAAGTTTCTTGCCACCGACGAAACGGGCCACATCAAGCCCTGGCGCTTCCGTCGGAAACAGTTATGGCTGCTATCAATTGCCATGATTTTACTAGGATCTTTAGCCACCGCAGGCGGAACCTGGTGGGCAAGCAGCACATTCGGGGGCAAATTTCACCCTTATTTTTACGACTACTTAACCCCGAATGTAGGTATTGCGGCAGCAGGATGGTTTATCTTTGCCCAATTGGCATTCCAAGGCAAGGCGTTGTTGGATTTTGAGAAAGAATTTGCGGCTGCCAGTTTCGGAATTTATTTCGTGCATGTGCTCATGCTGGACTGGTGGAGTCGGTCGGGATATTGGGTGTATAAATTTCATCCCGCCAAGTGTATCCCTATTATTTTAGCGTTGGTCTGTTTGACCTCCTTTCTTTTTGTTCTGCTGATTCGTACCCTTCCGGGGGGTAAAAAAATAACCTGATTGAATATTTATGAACACCCAATCCGTAGCTGAACCACCCAAAAACCGGCAAAACGGATCGGTGTATGCCTTGCTTCGGCATTGGTATTTTCTGATCCATGCAACACTTTGGTTGAGTGGTGCTTTTATTCGGGCTGCCTGGTATTTCAAAACCCGGGCTATTCGGGATTTACAACTCCCCCACCCTGAATCACTTACTTCCAAAGAAAAACGAAGATTGCAACATTACTTTTACGGGACGACCTATTTGAGCATTGTATTTTGCAGCTTGCGTGGTCGAACCCGTAGCCCGGATGAAAAGAACCTCTTTAGCAATTTGGCCGCCCTGGCTTATTTTTTTGATGATTTAGCCGATGTGTACCATAACCAGGATCAATCGGGGCAACAATGGCAAGACAATCCAGAAATGTATGGTCAAGCCACCGATCCGCGCGGTTTGGCCTTGCATTTTTTACAAAATATAAATGCCGCATTGCCCGATCAGGACCAGAGAGAATTTAAAAAATACATGCATCGGGTATTTAATGTGGAAACCGAAGGTCGGCAAATTAGTGGTATCGGGTTCAATACAAAAGAATTAGATCAAATTGCTGCTGATAAAGGAGGGTATTCTGTTTTAATGTTTCGGCGTATTTTAGCAAACACATTATCCGAAGCAGAAAAGCATGCCTTGTATAAATTAGGCCATTTGATTCAAACCTGTGATGATATTTTTGATGTTTGGTTTGATCAAAAGGATGGAATCAAAACCCTGCCGTTGGCCTTGCTGGAAGCTGGAAATATTACAGCATTGAAATTGCGGTTCGAACAGTTAGTTGCCGAAACATATCGGGCCTTTATGCAGGTGCGTCCAGAAAAAATTTCCCGATGGCGGTATTTAGGACTGCGTCATGCGCGTACTTCCTGGGCGGTGGTGCATTATTTAGTTACGGTGACCAGAGTTTGTTTGCAGCATTATCAAAATTTGCAAAAAAAGCACGGAACTTTGCCCCTCACCGATCGACATCAAATCGTGGTAGACATGGAGCGTTGGGACAATCGTTTCA
Organism: uncultured Bacteroidota bacterium; assembly: GCA_903905445.1. Taxonomy (GTDB): domain Bacteria; phylum Bacteroidota; class Bacteroidia; order Chitinophagales; family Saprospiraceae; genus M3007. Next base: position 9,957 of record CAIVGO010000005.1, on the reverse strand, counting down.
AAAGCGTGTTTTATTTGATTGCCAGAACTTGATCGTTTGTTTTATCAGAAACGTATATGAACACTTTGATTACCGCGCTTATTGGAGAAAGTATCGCCACCAAACAAGCCATGTTGAATGATCCGGCTTTTGTGGCCGAAATTGAGGCTACTGCGGCCGCCTGGGTGCGGTGTTTTGAGGCGAAGGGGAAAATCCTGTTTTGTGGCAATGGCGGCAGTGCGGCCGATGCGCAACATATCGCAGCAGAGCTTTCGGGCCGTTTTTACCTTGATCGGGCGCCTTTGTTCGCCGAAGCCCTACATGTAAACAGTTCCTATTTAACCGCCGTGGCCAATGATTATGGTTATGAAGCCGTTTATGCCCGTATGGTGCAGGCTGCGGGTCGAACCGGGGATATTTTGGTTGCATTTAGTACTTCCGGTAATTCACCCAACATTTTGAAAGCGATTGAAGTTGCGCACCAGATCGGGATGCAGGTAGTGGGCTTTACCGGCGCTACTGGCGGAAAAATGGCAGATCTTTGCGACCATATATTCAAAGTACCCTCCTCCAACACCCCGCGTATCCAGGAGGCGCATATATTAATTGGACATATCTTGTGTCAAATTACCGAAAAAACCATTTTTGCCTGAATTTTTAAACCATTGGTTATCCATGCCCATTCCAATCTTGCTTACGGTTGATGCTGTTGTTTTTGGGTACACCCCACAACGTGATTTACATGTGCTGCTTATTCAGCGCGGACATGATCCATTTGCGGGGCATTGGGCATTACCAGGCGGGTTTGTATTGCCCAACGAGCACATCGAACATGCCGTACGCCGCGAACTCAAAGAAGAAGCGGGCATCGAACCCGATTATCTCGAGCAACTTTACACCTTTGGTAACCCCAACCGCGATCCGCGCGGACAAGTCGTTTCCGTAGCGTATTATGTATTAGTAAAACCTTCCAAATTTACCTTAACGGCTGGCACCGATGCCACCGACGCCCAGTGGTGGCCCATCGCCGACCTCCCCCCACTCGCTTTCGATCACGCCGAAATATTGCAGGTCGCCTTCAACCGATTGAGTGCAAAAGTGACCTACGAACCCATTGGTTTTGAATTACTGGATGAAAAGTTCCCGTTTTCGCACCTGGAGCACCTCTACACCACCCTGTTGCGCCATAGCATAGATCGCCGCAACTTTCGCAAAAAGATCATGCAATTTGGTATCCTTGAATCCCTCAATGAAAAATCGGCTCCTTCTGGCAGTGGCCGCCCAGCCGCATTGTTTCGCTTCAACCGAGCAAGGTATTTTGAGTTAAAAAACAGCGGTTTTGCGCTTGATTTGTCTACTCCGGCGGTGAAATAGGTATTGGAGGTGACACCTTCCGAGGTGACACCTCAAACACCAACCTCCCGAGGTGACACCTCAGGCATCAACCTCCCGAGGTGACACCTCCACGGTAACCTACCGAGGTGACACCTCCACGGTAACCTCCCGAGGTGACACCTCCTTGGCAACCTCCCGAGGTGACACCTCCACGGTAACCTCCCGAGGTGACACCTCCTTGGCAACCTCCCGAGGTGACACCTCCAATCCCCTCCCACAAAAAAATATTTTGCGTATTTTTTACACAAAAAACTTGACAAGCACATTTACACCACCTATCTTTGCCCCATCAATACCAAATAAGAAAAACACCAACGTCATGTCCGACCCTATTGAGACATCAAACCTTCCTCAAAAGCCCGATTTAGATGCCATTGGTATCGTAGTAGGCCGTTTTCAAATTCATGCTTTGCACCCTGGCCACCTGCATCTGTTGGATACCGTGCTCCAATACCACGCTACCGCAATTGTATTGTTGGGTGTGCGCCCCGGTAACCCAACCCGCCGCAATCCACTCAACTTTGAAGCGCGCAAAAAAATGCTGTTGGCTACGTATGGCGATCGCATTCAAGTGGTTCCTCTGATGGATCATGCCGAAGACCATGTATGGGATGCGTTGCTTGATCAGCAAATTTTGGAACATGCGCCCCACGGAAAAGTAGTGCTTTATGGCTCCCGTGATTCTTTTGTATTGGGCTATAAAGGCCAATTTCCTACCCAATACATTGAAACGCCGCTTCCTGGCTATAATGCAACTGAATTTCGTGCTTCAATCCTGGAAGACCCCATGGATACACCCGATTTTCGCGCAGGCATGATTTATGCTGTAAGCCAGCGCCATCCTGCGGTGTATCCAACCGTAGATATTGCAATTTTTAACCCAGAAAAAACGCAATTGCTGTTGGGTAAAAAGCCCAATGAAACCCGCTACCGATTCCCTGGTGGATTTGTAGACCCCACTGATCCCGATTTCGAAACGGCAGCACGCCGGGAAGCAGCCGAAGAATGTGGCCCCATCGAACTCTCTGCTATGCAATACATCGGTTCACGGCAAGTAGATGATTGGCGCTACCAACGCACCGAAGACCGCATCTGCACCACCCTCTTTGCCTGTACTTTGCAAAATGGGATGCCCGCGGCAAGCGATGACCTGGCCGAATTACGCTGGTTTTCAATCGCAGAAATCACCCAAAATGACCTTATTCCTGGTCACTGGACCTTGTTTCAAATGCTTTTAAACCAAATTTAATAAAAAACACCCTATTATGAATGCCATTTTGCTTTCTGACGCCTATAAATACAGCCACCACCGTTTTTACCACCCCAACACGGAAAAAATTTATTCCTACCTCGAATCGCGCGGAGGTGCTTTCGACGAAACGGTGTTCTTTGGCCTGCAATATATCCTAAAAACTTACCTGAGTAAACCCATCACCAAAGCCGATATTGATGAAGCGGAATGGATCATGAACGGCGTATTTGGTCGCCCGGACGTGTTTGAACGCGCCCGTTTTGAGTACATTTTGGAAAAACACGGCGGATTTTTCCCAGTCCGCATCAAAGCAGTGCCCGAAGGCAGTGTCATTCCTTTTCGCAATGTGCTGATGACCATCGAAAACACCGACCCAAATTGTTCCTGGGTGACGAATTTCCTGGAAAGTCTCCTGCTCCAACTTTGGTACCCCACCACCGTTGCTACCCTTTCCCGCAAAATTCGGCTGATTATAACAAAATACTTGCAAGAAACCAGCGAGCAAACCAATACCGATTTTATGCTCAATGACTTCGGTTTTCGCGGGGTTTCCAGTGTCGAATCGGCCGGAATTGGAGGTGCGGCACACTTGGTCAATTTCCGGGGCTCTGATAATGTGGTGGGTTCGATGTTGATTCATCAGTTTTACAACACAAAAACGGTGTACGGCCTGTCTATCCCAGCCACGGAGCACAGTATTTGTACCCAGGAAGGCGAAGCAGGCGAACTCGAGGTGTACCGCCGCATTTTGGCCACTTACCCGGATGGCATGGTGGCTTGTGTGTCGGATAGTTTTGACATTTTCCGTGCCTGTCGGGAATACTGGGGCGGCACTTTAAAGGAAGATATTTTGAAACGCAACGGTGCCTTGGTGATTCGTCCAGATTCTGGAGATCCAACGCGGACTTTATTGGAAGTATTTAAAATTCTGTTTGAACAGTTTGGCAGCACGCTTAATTCCAAAGGATACCGCGTTTTACCACCACAGGTACGCGTAATTCAGGGCGACGGGGTCAACATTGACAGTATTCAGGAAATACTTGAAACACTTAAAAATGAAGGCATTGCAGCCGAAAACCTGGCGTTTGGCATGGGTGGCAAATTGTTGCAGGGTGTTAATCGGGATACCATGAACTTTGCAATTAAATGTTCTTATACAGAATATGATGGCATGGGCCGCAGCGTGATCAAAACGCCAGTGGAAATGGATGCTGAGGGAAATTTGCAGCGTTCGTTTAAAAAATCAAAAAGTGGTCAATTGGTTTTATTACAGCACCAAAGCACCGGCGAAATTAAAACGTTTAATGCCCTGGATATTGTCGGTCCTGCCTGGAGTGAGGACTTGCTGGTTCCTGTTTTTGAAAATGGGCGTTTGTTGGAGGATTGGACTTTTGAGGGTATTCGGGAGCGGGCTATGTAGGTCGTTCCAGTCATTTAACAGGACCAGGTTAAATAAAACGCCTAATTTGCTGGCATAAAAATCAAAATGCCATGCAAAAAACGATACCTTCAACCAGGGATGCTGTGCTTTTTGCTCGCAGCATCCCTAACTATTTTTGGCAAATCAAAAAAACAATTCAAAAGACCAACACGAATCCTCCATACATTATCCACCTTTTATCTTTCCATTCCAATGCGCTCTATTTTAAAAACAAAGACAAGCCTTCTGCTCTTTGTGTCAATGTTCATCCACTTTTATTCCCCCCTCCAAGCCAACATCCGCCTGCCCCAACTTTTTACCAGCCACATGGTACTGCAGCGCGACCGCGCAATTCCACTTTGGGGTTGGGCCGATCCGAAAGAAACCATCACGGTAACGTTTAAAGGACAAACCCAAACGGTTGTTGCTGGCAAAGATGGCACCTGGCGCATTACCTTAAAACCAGAACCCACGGGCGGACCCTTCGATTTGAGTTTTAAAGGAAAAAATCAAATTGTCCTCCAGGATATTCTGTTGGGCGACGTATGGATCTGCTCCGGCCAGTCGAATATGGAATGGGAAGTGGAAGAAACAGAAAACGCTCCCCTGGAAATAGCCAATGCCAATTTTCCCCAAATTCGACATTTTAAAATCAATAAAACGCTGGCAATCACCCCGCAATCGGATGTACCCTCGGGCGGCTGGAATATTTGCAGCCCCGAGACCGTGTCAAAATTTACGGCTGTTGGGTACTTTTTTGCCCGGGAATTGAACCAGCAACTCCGCATCCCCATCGGCCTGATTAATACCAGCTGGGGCGGCACGATGGTTGAAACCTGGATCAGCAAGGAGGCTTTTGCCCAAAACCCTGATTTTAAGGACATGATCGCCGATTTGCCGGTCATCGACCTCGATTCTTTGTCGAAAGTGAAAAAGACGGTATTAAACAGGCATGTGCAATCATTGCAAGGCCCATTTTCCGACAGTAGCACGATTGCCCAGTGGAAAAACCTGCATTATAACGATGAAAAATGGCCAACGTTGAATGCGCCCGGTAACTGGGAATACCAAGCGCTCGGCGAATTTGACGGGGAAGTATGGCTGCGCAAAACATTTGAACTGGATTCAGCAGATCATATAAAAAATGCCTTGATGCAGCTCGCCAAGATTGATGATTGGGACGAAACCTACCTCAATGGTGTCCGCATCGGCGGTATGGATCGCTATACATTTTTGCGCAAATATGCGATCCCTGATGGTTTGTTGCGCAAGGGGAAAAACGTTATCGCCGTAAAAGTAACCGATACCGGCGGCGGCGGCGGTATTTGGGGTGACCCCAACGATTTGTTTTTGACTATGGATCAAATACAACTTTCTTTGGCAGGCGCCTGGAAATTTCAGGTTGCAAACATCTCTATAATCAGCCACGGTATTGGTCCGAATGACTACCCTACCCTGCTGTACAACGCCATGATCGCACCGCTTATTCCGGTAGGCATCAAAGGTGCCATTTGGTACCAGGGCGAATCGAATGCCGATCGCGCGGAGGAATACCAAAAAAGTTTCCCTTTGATGATCACCGACTGGCGCAAACGCTGGAATCAGGGCGATTTTCCGTTTTATTTTGTGCAATTGGCGAGTTTTAAAGCCCAAAATGGCAATAGCAAACAAGGCAGTACCTGGGCCGAATTGCGGGAAGCCCAAACCAAAACCCTGCAATTGCCCCATACGGGCATGGCAATTACGACCGACATCGGAAACCCCGAGGATATTCACCCCCGAAATAAACAAGATGTAGGCAAACGACTCGCCGCGCTCGCCCTGAACAACGACTATGGACAAGCAACCGTTTGTCAAGGCCCTACCTTAAATGCGATGACGGTGGACGGAAATCGAGCCATTTTATCCTTTAGCAACCAGGGAACGGGTTTGATGACAAAAGACAAATACGGATACCTGAGAGGCTTTGAAATTGCTGGCGCAGATCAAAAATTCTACTATGCCAAGGCATGGATTGAAAACAACCATGTCGTTGTATTTCAAGAAAATGTACCAGTTCCCTTGGCGGTACGGTATGGCTGGGCAGATGATGCCAGCGATAACAATCTATACAATCAGGAAGGTTTTCCAGCACCACCTTTCAGAACAGACAACTGGCCTGGCATCACAGCTGGAAGAAAATATAAAATAAAACCATAATTTTTATTTCCAATCGCACAACACCTTAAAACCAAGTTAGAAATTCCTTAGAATTTTTAAAAGCAAAACTTTTACCCTCTAAAGCCCCTACTTTTGTGTCGCAAGGGCTCAAAGGAGGCTTTGTTTTTGCTTAATGTTGGAAAAAAGTGTTGATTATACAGAATTTTGATTGGAAACTGAGCGCTAGGTGGAGCGAAGACCTACTAAACAACGGATGAATGCGAGACCATCCGACTGCTTTATAAGCCTTCGCTCTGCCTTTCGATCAGTATACTGCTGTTTACAAAATAGTAGCTTTTGCAGCGTCCAACATTTTCCGCGTGTCTGCCAGCGTTGCCGCTTGCGCATACACCCGAAGCACCGGCTCGGTTCCAGATGCCCGAATCATTACCCAGTTATCATTGCCCAAGAGGAATTTCCAGCCATCCAGATCTTCCATTCCCTGAATTTTATAGTCGCCAAAAGCCGTATATTTTTTGGCCTTACAAGCAGCAATGACCGCTTGTTTTTGCTCCTCCGTGATATGTAAATCGTCGCGGTCAAAGGCAAACGCACCCACTTCGTCGTACACTTCCTGTACCAAACCTTTTACTGTTTTGCCAGAAGCCGCCATAAACTCCATCACCAGCAAGCCCATCCAGATACCATCGCGCTCCGGAATATGGCCTTTTACGGCCAACCCACCCGACTCTTCACCGCCTACCAACACATCTTCTTTGGTCATGATTTCGGCGATATATTTGAAGCCTACTTTCGTGATTTCGTAAGGCAGACCAAATTTCTCGGCCATTTTCTTCAATTTATCGGTCACAGAAAACGTAAATACGACTTTTCCGCGCATGTTTTTGTACTTGTAGAGGTACAACAACAAAATAAGGAGCAGGTGATGGCTATCAATGAAGTTTCCATCCTCATCGTACATACCAATCCGGTCGGCATCGCCATCGGTGGCCAAGCCTGCATCAATTTTCGGGTTCTTTTTGATCAAATTGCTCAATTCCAGCAAATTGCGGTGGATGGGCTCAGGCGCCTGTCCGTGCATACCCGGGTTCCAATCGCAATGCAAAAAGATAGAACGGGGTAATAATGCCTTCACGGCACGCTGTCCCGCGCCATACATCGCATCGTAAGCCAATTTAATACCTGCGCCTTTCATCAGTTTTAGATCAAAACTTTTGCGCGCATGTTGCAAATACAATTTTTCCAAATCCGCATCTACAATCAATTTCTTTTGTACCAAATCGTATACAGATGGCAAATTGGTGATCGAGCAAACTTCCGGAATAAAGGTTTCAACCTCGGCAATATCAGACGGAATCATCGGACCACCGTAGGCCGCTTTCAGTTTATAACCATTGTAAGAAGGCGGGTTGTGGCTGGCGGTAATAACAATACCTAAATCCGCTTTCAATTTGACGACACCCAGAGAAACCATCGGTGTACTTACAAACCCGACACCGATATGGCTTTTGATGCCATGTGCGCCGAGCACCCGTGCGGTGACCTCCGTGAACAGCAAACCGCCAAACCGGCAATCGTAGCCGATCACCGCTTTTTTCATTTTATGCTTTTTCATAAAGAGCGCAGTCGCTTCTGCGACCCGCATCACGTTTTCAACCGTGTAGTCGTCGGCAATGATTGCGCGCCAACCATCGGTACCGAATTTGATAGGAATAGCCATGTTTTAAATATGCGTTATGATTTGAAGATGAGATTTGGACATGCTGCAAATATTGTTCCTTTAAAAATCACTTACGATTTGCACAACATTTTGGGCAAATGTATTAGTTCATAAGCGTAGTTTTGTGCGGATATTAAAAAAAACACATAAAAGTTGACAGATTCTTACCGACATAAAGGCTTGCGCAAACGATTGGTCGATACGCTGCGTAAACGAGGCATTTCCGATGAAGCTGTTTTGGCGGCTTTGTTGGCCGTGCCACGCCATTTTTTCCTCGATAATGCCTTTGCCGAGCATGCTTATGAGGATAAAGCCTTCCCAATAGGTAACGAACAAACCATTTCGCAGCCTTTCACGGTGGCCTATCAAACCATGCTGCTGGATGTGCACGCAAACGACCGCATCCTCGAAATTGGCACAGGCTCGGGCTACCAGGCCGCTATTTTGGCCGCCCTCGGCGCACGGGTGTATACCATCGAGCGACAGGAGGACTTACACCTGGCATCCAAAGACCTGCTCCAAAAAATGGGATTTAAAACGATTCAATGTTTTTTTGGCGACGGCACCAAGGGTTTGGCCGATTTTGCCCCCTACGATAAAATTATTGTTACGGCCGGTGCGCCTGTCATCCCGGATGCCCTAAAAGTTCAGTTGATGATTGGAGGAAGTTTGGTTATTCCGGTTGGCGAATCCGTACAATATATGCACCATATTAAAAGGTTAGCAGCCGGGTCTTATCAGACTGAAGTGTTGGAAGCTTGCCGTTTTGTTCCGTTTCTTGAAGGTGTTCAGAAACGCTAAACCACTCAAATATGTCTAATTTAATATATGGCCACCACCCGGTTGTCGAAGCAATTCGCGCCGGCAAAGCAGTAGAAAAATTGTTTTTTCAGCAAGGCGTACGCGGCGAATTGGAAAAGGAAATTCGGCATCTTGCCAAGGAATACAACATTCCATTGCAAGTGGTGCCCAAAGAAAAACTCAACAAGCTGGCGGGAGGTAACCATCAAGGTGTGGCGGCTTACCTGGCGCTCGTTGATTTTCAGTCGATTGAAGATATCTTGCCCCTGGTTTTTGAGCAAGGTCAAATTCCATTGCTGTTGATGCTGGATAGTGTAAGCGATGTGCGCAATTTTGGGGCCATCTGCCGCTCGGCCGAATGTATGGGGGTGCATGCCATCATTGTGCCCCAGGCAGGATCGGCTCCGGCCAACGAAGATGCCATGAAATCCTCCGCAGGCGCGCTCGCACGCGTACGCATCTGTCGCGTGCGTAGCCTCTTTTCTACTTTAGAATGGCTGCAACAGGCTGGTATTCAAATTGTTGCAACTGCATTGACCGCCCAGGCATACCCAACCTATGAAGTAGATTTTACCCTGCCCACTGCCATTTTGATGGGCTCGGAAGGGGTTGGCGTACATCCCAAACTCATCAAAATGTCGGACCAGGTGGTGAAGATTCCGCAAGCAACCGATTTTGATTCCCTCAATGTGAGCGTTGCAGCAGGTATTCTCTTATATGAATCGATCCGACAACGCGCCGTGTTATGATGTTTTTGGATCAAATGCACCGCAAGATTGAACTCCCGCATTTTCCACCACAACGGATTATTTCCCTGGTGCCCTCTCAAACCGAACTGCTGCATGCCCTTGATTTATCCGAACAGGTACTTGGGATTACCAAATTTTGCACCGACCCAAAAGAATGGTTACATACAAAAAAAACAGTAGGTGGTACAAAAACATTGAACATAAAGACGATTGAGGCCCTTCAACCTGATTTAATTCTTGGAAACAAAGAAGAAAACGAGCAAACCCAAGTTTTGGCTTTAATGGAGCGGTATCCCGTATGGATGAGCGATATTGTTACCCTCGAAGATGCCTGCGCAATGATACTCGGCATTGGTGCAATAACCGATCGCCGCAAGCAGGCGGAAAACTTGGTGGCTGAAATTCAACAGGCATTTGCAACACTTTCGGTTTCCAACCCAACCCAACGGAAGCGTGCGGCGTATTTTATATGGCGCAAACC
>CAIVGO010000004.1 GCA_903905445.1 uncultured Bacteroidota bacterium | reverse complement strand
ATGGTCGGATTGTTTTGCCCTATCCGCGTTTTTGTGCGATGTTGGGGTATGATCCGGAGGAGTTGCGCGGTCAAATGGCCACGGAAATATTGTTGCCACCGGAGTATTTACCCGTATTGCAGCAGCAAGCCGTAGATCGCCTGGCGGGTAACGCAGGCGTATATGAGGTGCCGATTATCAAAAAAGACGGTAGTTTGATGTGGGCGATGATCTCGGGGGCACCGATTATCAACATACATGGTACGGTTACGGGTAGTATTGGCATCCATTACGACATAACCCAGCAAAAAACCTTGTACCGCGAGCTGGAAGAATCGAAAAAACGCGCAGAGGAAGCCCAAGAGGCTGAAAAGCAGTTTTTGGCCAACATGAGCCACGAAATTCGGACGCCTTTGAATGCGATCATCGGGATGGCGCATTTGCTGATGGATACCGATCCATCCGAAGAGCAGAAGGAGTATTTGTCGATCCTTAAGAACAGCGCAGAGATGTTGCGTACCTTGATTTCGGATGTACTTGATTTATCGAAAATCAGGGCAGGTAAAATGGAGGCCCAGGAGAAAGAATTTGACTTGGTGGCGCTGGTGCAAACCCTTGCCAAATCCGTGCAATTGCGGATGGAAGGTAAATCGGTTGTGGTGAAGGCCGATATAGATCCGGGAATTACCCATTTGGTATTGGGAGATGATTTGTTGTTGAACCAGATTTTGCTTAATTTGCTTGGAAACGCCGAGAAATTTACGGCGAAAGGGGAAATTGGGATACGAACCAAAATATTGTCGGAACCACATGAAACACCGATGTGGATCGAATTTTGCGTGTACGATACCGGCATCGGAATACCGCCAGAGAAGCATGATCTGATTTTCCAGACTTTCCGGCAGGTAGATGGCGATACGCGGCGCAAATTTGGCGGCACGGGTTTGGGTTTGGCGATCACCAAGCAGCTGGTTGAGTTGCAGGGCGGTAGTATTCGAGTAGAAAGCACGCTTGGCGTTGGCACCCAGTTTTACATCAATTTGCCGTATTTGAACACAGGGGTTGTGGCCGAGCAGAATACCCAGATTATGGAGCAAATGCAGCTCAATTCGGATGGAAAACGCATTTTGGTGGCAGAAGATAACGCGATGAACCGCAAGTATATTGACACCTTATTGCGGAAATGGAATATTGAGCACTTTTTTGCGCATAATGGTCGGGAGGCATACGAAATGTGTCTGGAAGATCATTATGACCTCGTGTTGATGGATATTCAGATGCCGGAAATGGATGGTTATGAGGCTTGTCAGGCCATTCGGGAATTGCCCGGCCTGAATAACAGAACCCCTATTATTGCACTTACCGCATCTGCCATGCTTTCGCAGCGGGACAAGGCCTTTCATGCAGGTATGAATGATTATTTGAGTAAACCCTTCAAACCCTTGCAGTTATTTGAAAAAATCTGCTTGTATATCGACTCAAATGAAATAGAAACGAATATGCCAACTCCACAGGAATTTACTTTCGATAAGCGCTTGGACACCGAGCTGTTGGAAACCATGTATGGCGACGACCTTGATTATGCGTTTGAAATGTTTGAGGCGTTTCGGGATAATGTGCCGAAAGAATTCAAAAGCATACAACCCTTGCTTGACGGAGAAAAATGGCCAGAAGTAGCACGACTTTTGCATAAAATAAAACCGTCCTTTGGAATGGTGGGCTTGAGTGAACTGGAAAAGGCGCTGGAGCAAATGGAGCAAAGTGCCAAGAACCAGCCCAACAAAGCAAATTTACATGCCATGTTTATGCAGGTGCAAAATTTGTTTGATGTAGGCACCCGCATCATCGACAACGAATACAGTAAATTGAAAATCATCATTTCTAATCCATCTCATACGCCACCGCAATAGGTTTTATCAATGATCTTGCCTGTTTTTAAACAGCAAGGAACCAAACCCTGTGCCAAGGCACGTCAAAATTGCTTCACTTAATCAAAAAAACATGCTTCGATGTATAATTGTTGATGATGACATGATGGCCCGAAAGAGCCTCGAGCGTTTGTGTGCCAAACATGAACGGCTTGAGATGAAAGGATCTTTCGAAAAGGCCAGTGATGCCATTGAATTTTTGGAAAAAGAAGAGCAGGATACAGCCATTGATTTGATTTTTTTGGATGTTGAGATGCCGGAAATGACGGGCATTGAGTTCTTGGATCGTATTCCGGTGATGCCGATGGTGATTTTTACCACCTCCAATTCAGATTATGCATTTGAAGCGTTTGAATACAAGGCCGTGGATTTTTTGAAAAAGCCCATTTCTTTGCCGCGTTTCGAGCAATCTATCTTGAAAGCCATCGAAGCTTGTCAGACCAACCAGGCAAATACCGCCGAGGCCTTGGCAAAAGCGAATGAAATTTTTGTTCGGGAAGATGGTCGTTACATTCGGGTTTCGTGCGATGATATCTTGTTTTTTGAAAACGTAGGAGACTATGTGCGTATCAAAACCATTTCCGGGCAGCACATCATCCATGGTACCTTAAAAGCCATCGATGAAAAACTCAATGATCCACGTTTTTTAAAGGTACACCGCAGTTTTATTGTGCACCTTTCCAAAATCAAAGACATCGAAGAAAATACGTTGGTGATTGACAAAACGGTCATCCCGATTAGTCGAGCCAACAAAAGCGAGTTGATGAATCGTTTGAAAATTTTATAAAACAAGCAAAATTTACTTTTTTGCTTGTTTTATTTGCCCCAAAAGACGTATCTTTAATCGGTTTTCAGTCTTTCGTTTTTCCGCTCCCCTAGGAAGACTGACCTTTTCTATAAGCACTATGTCCTCAACGTGAGGAAATTCAATTGATCAAGACTGATAATTTCAACAAGCTGTATGCCATACGCATGCATGTTTCTTGACCTGTTTTATACGTGCAATTCAAATTAAACACTGCTTAATATCTCTGTCATGAATCAAAAACCTGACTTATTGCTTGTAGATGACGCTCCCATGATGACGCGTTTTCTTTCCTTGTTTTTTGCCGAGCAATACAGGGTAACCAGTTGTCTCAATCCAGAAGAGGCAATCGACCTAATCCGCAAGGGTTATTTACCACATATCATTGTAAGCGACCTCGACATGCCACAGATGTCGGGCCTGGTGCTTACCAAAGTATTGCGTCAACTCATGCCCGATTGCCCACTGGTGGTCGTAAGTGGCCTGAAAGAAAGCAAGCACCGTTTGGCTGCCTTGGAAGCAGGTGCGGATGACTTTTTGGCGAAGCCTTTTCACCCGGCCGAATTGCAGGCACGTTTGGAAAACTTACTGCAACGCAGCGAGCAAAAAAAAACGGAAGCCCCGCAGCCACCAGCCCATTCTAGTAGTGGCAAGGTAAAAACGCCTCCATTTTCCCTTTCTTAAAGCCCGCAAAACGCGCGATTTTTTAATAATACATCATCACAATGACTACGTACAGATCCAAACCCTTTTATGATTTTTTTAAAAGGACCAGCGATATCGTGGCCTCGGGCATCATTTTGATCCTGATCAGTCCCATTTTGCTCGGTATTGCCATCGCTTTGAAGCTGGAATCGCCTGGCGCGCCCGTTTTTTACAGTTCCAAGCGGGTTGGACGCAATTACCTCGTGTTCAATTTTTTGAAATTTCGCTCCATGAAGCCGAATTCGGACCAATTGCTGGCGAAAATGCAGCACTTGAATCAATATGATGTGCAAACCGCAGAGGCCCCCAAACAGGTAGTAGAAACCGCGCCCTCTGGTGTGATGTTGTTTTCGGATGAGGGTTGGATTCCGGAAGAAAAGTTGCTCGCGGATGCCAGGAAGGCAGAAGAAAAGCCTTTTATGAAAATCACCAACGATCCGCGCATTACCAAGGTGGGGCATTTTATCCGCAACACCAGCATGGACGAGTTGCCTCAGCTCATCAATGTATTGCGGGGCGATATGTCGCTGGTAGGAAACCGTCCACTTCCGGTGTATGAAGCCGAACAACTCACCACCGATGAGGCGGTAGAACGATTTTCGGCACCGGCGGGAATTACAGGATATTGGCAAGTAACAGACCGCGGCAAAAAAGGGGTAAGTGCCGACAGTCGGAAGCATTTGGATGTGGAGTATGCACGCAGGTATTCGTTTTTTCTTGATTTGTGGATTTTAGTGAGAACCCCGATGGCGGCTTTACAATCGGCCAACGTATAATCCTTTTGTGAAAATAATCAGGCTGGCGACCATGCTGGCTACGCCCTTCAAAAATCTAGGGGCCCTGTTGCAATACAGGACCGCAATAATACTTACACATTTTTGGGTGGGTTCGATCCATTTGGCGTTCGGATGCCAATAAGAATAAATTAAGAACGCAATATTAAGGTCAATTTGAGTTGCCGGGATGCAAAAGTGCATTCCGGCTTTTATTGATGGAGTAGGATCGAAAAAAAACATTAAAATGTAGTTAAAATTCAGGTTGAAGCAGCCTCCATTTTGGCCATTTTGGCCATTTTTGCTTAAAATTACAAAGTGTTAAAATATTGAATATCAATAATATAGTTTAAATAAAAGCAAACAAAGCCCGTTTTTTTTATAAATTATAACAATGATAATTGACCTTGTGGAACCTTTACAGCCTACTTATTTTTGTACAGAAATTAGACAAGCACGCCACGCATTGGGATGGCAGCAGAGAAAAACAACACACTATGAACAATTTTTTTTAATACGTATTTCTTTCAAAACGTCAAACATGTTCCTCAAGTTACTGCCGGTGTTACTGTAAAAGTACAAGGCAGCATATGCATGCAGTTTTTTAAAATCAGCATGAAACCACGCTTCGTAGTACGCCAATTATATGGACGTACATTTCAGGTGAGGAGTCAGTACTTTTACCAGTGTTTCTTTTGCTTCAATTAGGAAACACTTTGACTCCTTACCATGTTAATCCAGGCTTGCAGCAGGTAAAAGTGACAAACGATTGGATGATCGTTTAATTTTAATCCCCCCTAGCTTTAGTCGTTACATCCATAACGATTGCTCCTGCCTATAATCGCTTCATTTGCTTTAATCCTTGTGACTTTAATGCTTAAAAGATGTTATGTTGATCAAATGGGCTGTTCTCGAGGGAGATCAGCCTATTTGATTTGAGTAAACAAGCCTGGCGCCCAATTTTCTTGTTCCCTATTTTTGCATTAAGTATTAAAACATTTGCTCAAATGCTTCAAATGCCGTGTTACATTGGGTTTTACCATAGCAATTGATTACTTTTGCGTGTATGCGGTAGTATTCAGCATGTGTTGTTGCATTTTTCAGCATTTTGTGGTAATATATAGCTTGTCAACTTTTGGCAGACTTCCTGGTTATACTTGCACACTTGTCATGAAAAGACTGATCTTTTATTGTGCGCTTTCCTTGCAGTTGCTGTGTCCTTTGTTGTTGGATGCACGGCCTGATGGTGATATGAATATTCCACCAACGGACGTTTATGCCCTTTCACCCGATTTATGTGTAGTAAGTACCATCCAATTTGCCAATGTGGAGGGCGCTACCCCCCTTGCGCTTACCTTTAGTTGGAGCGCATCCGATAGTTTGCATCAGTGGGTTGACGGATTGAATCTCTTGTGTGTAGCAGGCTGGAATGGCACAGATTGGGTCAATCTTGGCCAAGCAGCAGTAAGTGGCAATTTGACGGCGGGGACCATTACCACCCCGGTTTTAATTCCCGACACCTATATTATATATGCACTGGCGGCGGCCCGCGCCAAGACGTTCAATGTTACGGGCGGCGGTTCCTATTGCAGCAGCACCGATCCGGGGGTATTGATTGGGCTCAGTGGTTCGCAGTTGAACGTTGTGTATCAGTTGCGTTTGAACAACAACAACATTGGTGTTCCCGTGCAAGGTACCGGCGGCCCCCTGAGTTTTGGGGTGCACAGCGTTTTGGGCAGTTATGTGGTTTCGGCTATTCAAGTGCAAGGAAATTGTGCTACCAATATGTTTGGGCTGGCAACCGTAAATGCCTACAGCTGCAATGCCTTCATTTCCGATCCGTGTGTTTGTAAAAACAATGCAACCAACCTGCTCAATGGGCAATTTGATGAAACGATTGAGGTAAATGCGCCCGCCAACCAAAACTGGACCGTTTCTGCGGTGATCGGTTTATATCAGGCCAATAGTCCAGCGCCACCCACGCCACCCATTGCAGTAACCGTAGGCACCCCGCTTACTTACCTTGGCGCCAATGTATACCAGTTAAAAGGCATCCATGTTGATGCAATGGGGTACTCCATCACCGTGTCGAATGGGTTGGGTACTACACTTTCCATTGGCAATACCTGTGCGTATCCCAATCCAAGTTTTGGGGCCGAGTTAGCCGGGCCGTTTTGTTTGTATTCCGATCCGTTAAACCTGGTGGGTATTCCGGGCGATAATAATATTGTAGGTCAGGGATTTACCATCAATGGCACCCCTGCAACCCAGTTTAATCCAGGAGCGGGTCTTGGTACCTACACCATTGAATACACCGTGGATGGCGGAATGCCCAAGTCGTCGGGCCCCAATGATCCGGGTTGTATTCAAAAAATAAGTAAAACGGTGCAGGTCGTTGCTACTTCCGGTGCGCTGGTTTGCAACAACCTGGTCAATGTTTCGCTGGATGTCGATTGTGAAAGTGCCGTGACACCCGATGATGTTCTGGAAGGTGTTTATCCTTGTTACGACGATTACGAAGTAGCATTGGATCGGATCGCGCCTTATGGAAACGGTCCCTGGAGCAGTGCCACGATCACGGTTGCCGATTTGGGCAACACTTACAGCGCACGCGTGACGCACCTGGGTAGTGGCAATACCTGCATTGGCAGTGTAAAAATTGAGGATAAACTGGCTCCTGTGCTGACTTGCACGGACATCACGTTGTTTTGCCCGATTGTCAACTATGACCCCGGTTACATCAAAAACACCCTGAATATTCCTGCTGCTTTTCCAACGGTAGTTGATTGTTCTACTTATACCCTGAGTTATACGGATGCATGGGTAGATCTTCCATGCGGGAAAGGTTTTAACGGCGTCAATGATTTGAGTGCTTATGTAACCCGCAAGTGGACCGCCAAGGATTTCTGGAACAACAGCAGCGTGTGTATTCAATATATTTATTTTAAACGGCTGCATATTGACGATGTGCAGTATCCGGCCGATTACACGATAGCTTGTGGCCCCAATGTGGACACCGATCCATCCATCACCGGCGGGCCTTTTGTAAATAAATTGGGGAAAAACTGGAATTTTTATCCTGATCCGGGGTATTGCGAAATGCAAGCCATATACAACGACCAATATTTGCCAGACTGTGATGGCACCTTTCGGATATTGCGCACCTGGACAATGGTCGACTGGTGTTTGCCGATCAATCCGTTTCCGCCCGCCCAAAATCCGGTGTATTATACCCAGTTGATCAAAGTTTTAGACGGAGAGGGCCCTGCTTTTGTTTGTCCGGCCAATTTAACCGTTTCAACCGACCCTTATGTTTGTTGTGGTACGATTGATTTGCCTAATGTGATTTTGACCGACAATTGTGCGCGTATCAACGGAATCGGGGCTGTCGTAAGTGCATTTGATATCAATAACCAGGCCATCGGTACTTACACCGTGCCGGGCACCCTGAGTGATTTTCCGGGGAATGACTTGCAACTATCGGACACCCTGGGTAATGTGGGCTTAACCCCTTGTTTGCCTCTGGGCAACCATACGGTGGTGTACACGGCTTCCGACGATTGTGGCAATACCCGTACTTGCTCGTTTAAAATCCGGTTGGATGATTTGAGTTTGCCTGTGCCGGTTTGTGATCAATTGACCCAGGTTTCTTTAGGCCCCAGTGGCACGGCAGTAATTCCGGCGCTCAACTTTGATGATGGTTCGTACGATAATTGCGGCTCGGTGTATTTTAAGGTGCGGCGGATGAGCGGCAGTAGTTTTAACGATGCGGTCTCTTTTTCCTGTTCGGATGTGGGCAATACCATTACGGTCGTGTTGCGTGTGTATGATGTGCCCGTGGGGGCGGGGAGCGTATCTTTAACGACCCAGGAGCAGCATGCCAATGATTGTATGGTGCAGGTGGTGGTAGATGATAAGATCAAACCTGTTTGTACGGCGCCCGCTAATGTAACCGTAAGTTGTTCCAATTTCGACCCTAGTTTGGCATTGTATGGCAATGCAGCGGTGAGCGACAATTGTTGTTTGGATGCAAACAAAACCTATCAAGGGGTAAAAGGTTTGACCCACAACGCCAATTATACCTTATTTGATACCGTTTGTAATAAGGGAACCATACAGCGCAATTTTACGGCATTTGATTGTAATGGATTGAGTAGCGCGTGTACCCAACGGGTAGTGGTGCAATATGCGCAGGATTATTTTGTGCGTTTTCCGAACGATGTACTTGTGAGTGTATGTGATGGAACCGGCAATTATGGTGCGCCCAGTTTTTTTGGGGAAGATTGCGAATTGCTGGGCGTTTCGTTTGAGGATCAGGTGTTTACGGTCGTTCCCGATGCTTGTTTTAAAATAGAGCGCACTTGGACGATTATCAATTGGTGTACCTTCAATCCCAATTTGAATTGTGTGCAGGTACCCAATCCCAACCCGAATGCCATCGAAAACCATCCGTCCAATTTGCCCGGACCGGTTGTTTCGGCCTTTGGAACCCTGTCGCCCTGGAATCCGACTACCGTAAAAGTGCAGGCAAGTGATCCGGTTGCGACCAATTATTCGGTGTTTTACGATCCGAATGCGAATTGTTATAAATACAAACAAATCATTAAAATTATTGATACGCAGGATCCGGTTGCGCAATGTCCCGACTCCTTGGTTACCTATTGTGATGTAACAGCCAATGACGTGCAATCCTGGAATGAATCGTATTGGTATGACCCCAACACTGGGTTGCAAAATTTGTGTGAAGGGTTCGCCGATTTGTCGATTACGGCGACCGATGCTTGTTCAGGGGCCGATATTCGTTTTCGGTATCTGTTGTTTTTGGATTTGGATGGCGATGGCAACCAGGAAACCGTGGTGAGCAGTGCCAATTTGCCAGGCGTGAATAATGTGCAATTTGGCAATGCGGGCAA
Source organism: uncultured Bacteroidota bacterium (assembly GCA_903905445.1). Classification (GTDB taxonomy): domain Bacteria; phylum Bacteroidota; class Bacteroidia; order Chitinophagales; family Saprospiraceae; genus M3007. Next base: position 3,915 of record CAIVGO010000004.1, on the reverse strand, counting down.
TGTGAATTACACGGGTGGACAGCCCCGCGCATTTGACGAGCGGCCTGTACCGACCAACCAGCAATACCGCTTTGGCTTGGATTGGGTTGCAGATGGCCCGGAAGTTACGGCAAAAGTGCGTTTTGACAATGTGCAGTCACCCATTCAGTTGCCAGCAGTAGGCAACAATGTGATGCAGGGGGTCGTGCCCCAATTGCCGTATGGTACCCATAAAATCCAATGGTTTGTGGAAGACGGTTGTGGGAATGAGACCAGCTGCACGTACGATTTTACCATAAAAGACTGTAAAAAGCCGAGTGTGGTGTGTTTGAATGGTTTGAGCGTCAATATCATGCCTAACCAGATGATTAGTTTGTGGGCTTCCGACTTTTTGCAATATGCGGAAGACAATTGTACGCCGGTCAATCAATTGAAGATCGCGGTTCGGAAATCGTCCGATGCTACCCCTGGTTTTCCGGTGGATGGATTGGGTAATCCTTTGAGCAGTGTTACGTTCAATTGTCAGGAATTAGGCACCCAACAAGTAAAACTTTGGGTGGTGGATCAAGCTGGGAATGCCGATTTTTGTGAAACCACGGTGGTGGTGCAAGACAATGATCAATATTGTCCGTTGTTGAATGTCGCCAAAGTGGGCGGGGCTTTAAAAACGGAGTTGGGTGACGGTTTGGATCAGGGCAATCTTAATATTATTGGCAATGGGAACGGGATTCCCTGGTTTACCTTCAATACCAAATCGAATACCCAGGGTAATTATACTTTTAATGCCATTCCGTTGGGATCCAATGTAAAGGTGACCCCTTATAAAGATGATAACCCGTTGAATGGGGTTTCCACGTACGATTTAGTGTTGATTTCGAAACATATTTTGGGGCTTCAGACCTTGGATAGTCCGTTCAAGATGATTGCGGCGGATGCCAACAACTCCAATTCCATCACCACTTTTGACATTGTAGAGTTGCGCAAGTTGATCTTAGGCATTTATTCCGATTTGCCGACCAATACCAGTTGGCGTTTTGTCGATAAGTCGTATGTGTTTCCTAATCCGAGCAATCCGTTTCAGTTTATGTATCCGGATAAAAAGCAGATTGCGGGGGTAAATGGGGATGTATTGAATGCTGATTTTGTCGCGATTAAGGTGGGGGATGTGAATAATACGGCCATTGCGAATGCGCAGGGGCAGCCGGAAGATCGGAACGCAGGCACTTTGTATTTTGAGGTAAAAGATCAGGCATTTGAGGCTGGCCAAACGGTTGATGTACGGTTGGAGGCCATGGATAGGGTAGCGGGCTTACAATTTACCTTACAGTTTCAAGGCTTGGAATTCTTGGATTTGGAGCTGGGTGCAGGTATGCAACTTGGCAATTTTGGTTTACCCGCCTTGGTTTCTACGCAACAAAATATGCTGACCGTTTCCTATGATGGAAATGAAAAAGCCGCATTTGTATTGCATTTTAGGGCTACGAGAGCCGGAAAACTGAGTGCGTTTTTACATCTTTCCAATGCCATTACTTGCGCAGAGGCATATGGTTTAGAGGAAAATGAACAAGCACATTCGGGCGTGCTACCGGGTAAAAATGCAATCGCCCTTCGGTTCAAGCAGGACGACACCTATATAATACAAGGTGTAGGATTTGAATTGTATCAAAACCAGCCCAATCCGTTTGAAAATGGGACGGTTATAGGTTTTAATTTGCCAGCGTCATCTGCAACCGCGCCCGTTACGCTGGAGGTATATGATGAAATTGGCCGTTTGGTGCATCGTCAGCAAGCAAGTTTTGGAGCGGGTTACAACCGTTTCCAATTACAAACGCAAGATTTAGGAAAAACGAGTCCGACCAGACATTTATATTATAAAGTGATTACCGCAATGGATAATGCGGTTAGGCCGATGATTCAAATTAGATAGTTATTAGCCGTTGGGCATACTTTTTTACACGAAAGTCTTACACTCTTTGAGAAAAGTTAGTTTAAACGGAAAACTTAACATTGCGTATCAGAAGTATTTTTAAAATTTGCACTGGAAAACTGTTTTTCGTTTAATCGCGTATTCCTGTAATAATACTCGTGTGTAAAGTGCAAAGCGCCTTTTCTTAATCTAAGTAATTGGCGCACAATCTTTTAAATATAAAAGATTGTCTCTTTTCTCACCTATGGTCATTCAGGTTTGTTTTATTCAAAAACGAGCCGTCGTAGCAAATGCATCCTGGTAGGGTGTTGTATGGTATTATTTTATGCGTGTTAAGCGGAAGGCTGGTTAAAACGGCACCGTCTTTTTTAAAATAATACTTTATGCAAAAAATTTACGCTATTGCCGGCCTGCGGCAGATTGCAAATTTGAACAATATCCATTCGCGCTTGCGAACGTTGATGTTGGCTTTGTTTTTCAGCACCCCTTTATTGGTTTTCGGTCAATTTACTTCGGGTAATTTGGTTGTTCTTCAGGTTGGAGACGGCAGTGCTGCGTTATCTAATGTGGGTACTGCTTTTTTCATGAAAGAATTTACACCTGCGGGTGTTGCCGGAACTTCGGTAACAATTCCTTCCAGTGGCGGCAGTCAAATGGTATTGAGTGGTACTGCTACCTCTGAAGGTTTGCTTTCTCGTTCGGCGGATGGGCAATTTTTGGTGTTTGGTGGTTATGCTGCACCGGCAGGTACAGCGGGCATTGCTTCCACTACTGCAGCCGCTGCGAACCGTGCCGTGGGTACGGTGAATGCTTCCGGAACCTTCACCCGGGCTGCAACCAGTTCAACCTTTTTTTCAGGAAATAATATGCGTAGTGCCGCTTCTGATGGTTCCAATAATTACTGGGCACATGGCGCAAATGACGGAACGAATTATTTTGGTACGGCCTCTGCCGCTGCAACGTTGCAGAGCAGCAAAACCAATACCCGCTTCACGCTGGTACAAAATGGAAATCTTTATATGTCTTCCGGCTCAACTGCCGGAACGCCTAATACCACGGGTATTTTCCAGGTTGGTTCCGGATTGCCTGTTACTTCCGGCCAATCACTTACGACCGTAATCAACACAACGATCGGTACGAGCCCAAGTCCATTTCAGTTTATCTTCAATTCGACTGGAACGATTTGCTATGTAGCCGACGACCGTAGTATTTCCAACGGCGGTGGCATCCAGAAATGGACCTTCAACGGCAGTGCTTGGTCACTGACATATACCCTTGCTACTGGTAGCGGTTCTACTGTAGGAGCACGCGGTGTTACCGCTGATTTTTCTGGTGCCAATCCAATTGTATATGCGACGACCGCAGAAGGCACGGCAAACCGTTTGATTAAAATGACCGACACCGGTGCAAGTTCAGGCGCTACGGCTACAACCTTGGCAACAGCGGGAACGAACACCATCTTCCGTGGGTTGGCATTTGCGCCACAAGCTTCTGCAGGTACCATCACTTTAACGGATGTTTCTTGTTTTGATGGGCCACCGGGCACAACTATGAACTTTGTCTCTTCTTCGGGAAGCCCTTCTCGAAACACCTACACTGGAATCGTGGCAAATGGTGGCACTCCCATAACCGTGCTGTGGTCCACCACCAACAATCGTTGGGAGATTCAATTTACTACTGAATTAGGTTGTGGAATACAGACTTATCTAGTATACTACAATACATTTGCTTCTGCACCTAATCCACCGTCATTGGGAACTGGTAGCTGGGTTAATGTGCCGGTTAATTGCGGTGGCGCTATTTCGTGTACGCTTGATGGGTTTAGCGGAACAGGTACACAAAATAATTGTGGCACGGGTTGTCCACCTGCAAGTTGCCCAACTTTCTCGAGCGCTCCAGCCAATGTATCCATCACCAACAGCACCTGCGCCAGCGCATGCACGGTTTCGGGCGGTGTGATTACGGCCCCAGCAGGTACGCCTTGTCCAGTAGGTTCTACCTTACAATAT
>CAIVGO010000003.1 GCA_903905445.1 uncultured Bacteroidota bacterium | reverse complement strand
TGGAAAACAAGAGCAAAATACGCATTACCAACGCCAGGGTAAGCCCCAATTGCCTTGCCTTGCGCTGTTGTTCCTGCGGAAGTTTGCCGGTTAAAATGGAGATAAAGATGATGTTATCGATACCCAGTACAATTTCAAGTGCACAAAGGGTTGCAAAGGCAATCCAGGTATCGGTCTGAAATAAAAAATCCATAGGGTTGGATGATTTTAGGTGAAAAACGGGTTGAATTGAATCTTCAGTATGTTTAATAACAAAGTAATACTTTCACTGTTCATAGCGATTATCAATATGGCGATTAAAATTTTTGTTTTGCTAACATGCAGTGTCCTGGTTGCGGGCACCTTTTTCTTGCAAGGCCCTGAAAAAACGGCAGTGGTGGCCCCCAATCCAGTTGCATTTGCATCCATGGATGCCCCGCAAACGGCACCTGACAATCCGATAGAACTGGGTGCGGTGCATTGGCAACGCGATTTAGCTACCGGCCAAGCACTTTCCGAATCAAGTGGAAAACCGCTGTTGATTTTATTTCAGGAAGTGCCGGGTTGCTCAAATTGTACCCAATACGGCGCTACCACCTTGAGCCACCCGTTGATTGTGGAGGCTATTGAGTCGCTTTTTGTGCCGGTTTGTATTTACAACAACAAGGGCGGAAAAGACGGGGAAGCGCTCCAACGATTTAACGAACCGGCCTGGAACAACCCGGTAGTACGCATGGTGCGGGCTGATTATAGTGATTTGATTCCCCGCATTGCCGATTTTCGTTCCGCTACCCAATTGGTAGCAGGTATGTTGCGCGCGCTCGATCTGGCGGGCATTGCTACTCCGCGTTACCTTGAATTGTTGGATGAAGAACTGCGCGCACGAGCGGCAGGGGTAGAAACTGCCACATTTTCCATGTATTGCTTTTGGACCGGGGAAGGCACTTTTGGCGATATTCCGGGTGTGGTAGAAACGCAGCCTGGTTTTCAGGATGGGAAAGAAGTGGTAAAAGTGGTATTTGACCCGAGTCAGGTAAGTAAGGAAAAATTAGCCAGCCTGACTCAGCCGAAGGGTTTTACGGCCTGCGCCAAAAACGAGGGATTTCGCACCGACCATGAGCCGAAGTATTATTTATTGCAAACGCCTTATCGCTTTGTGCCCATGACTTCCTTGCAGGCCAGCCGCGCGAATAGTTTAGCTGGAAAAAGCAAGTTGCCGGACGAATTGTTATCCCCCCGGCAACTTGCGATCGTAGAAAAAGCCAAAGCCAACCCCAACAAAAAATGGAAAAATATGATTGGGCGTTATGACTTGGTAAAAGCCTGGAATGAGGTCAATTTATGATAAACGATGGACAACGTGGCCTTTAAATCCCACGTTGTCCGTTTGTTCTGGTCTTCGATTTATTTACTTCAGATTGTCTTCGGGGTTGCGATCTACCAACAGCGAGAACGGATCTACGCCTGCTTTATCAGGTTTGCTGGCGACAACAAAGGTGAAATTATTGTCCTTTTGGCTGATTTTTACGCGTTGCCGGTAGAGGGTTTTGCCGTATTTTTTGCCATTTTCGGGTTTTGCGAAAGCACCAATTTCGATATAATCATTGATGGGCACTTCGGTTTCTTTACCCAGATCGTCGGCTTTCAGTTTGCGGCACTCAATGGTGATATTTACTTCATATTTACCATCGGGCAATTCTTTAGATGTTGTGGCGATGGTCCGGTTTTCAAACAAGGTAATGTCTTCAAACAGGTCTTTGACCACATAATCGAGTGAATCGGGTGTTTGCGCATAAAATTCGTCGATGGCGTCCAGGCTAACCGGATAGGGTGGGGCTTTGTACCGGAATTTTTCCAGGAAACCGCGCAGGGCGTTGTTGACCTTATCTTCCCCGATCATTTCTTTGAGGTAATACATGGCCACGCTGCCTTTGTTGTAGTGGATATAGCCTTGACCTTCACAACGCGCGAGTGGAAGTTCTTTTTCCGTTTCACGTCCGCGGGCGCGCAGGTAGCGGTCCATCTCGTATTTGAGGAATTTCCGCATCTGATCGCGGCCATACGTGTGCTCCATGACCATCAAGGCACTCCATTGCGCGAATGTTTCCACCAGCATTTCCCCGCCTTGCATTTGTGCGCCACATTCCTGATGACCCCAGTATTGGTGCCCGATTTCGTGCGCCGCCACATAAAACATCATGTCAATATCATCGTCCGGGTCTTTAAAATCCTGGATAAATCCGACGCCTTCCGAGTAGGGCATGGTACCCGGGAAGGATTGTGCAAATTCAGAGAAACGTGGGAATTCAATAATCCGGCATTGCTTGTGGTAATACGGACCAAAATGGGTGGTGTAATACTCCAGTGAGGTTTGCATGGCTTTTAGCATGCGCTCGACATTGAATTCATGCCCTTTTTGGTAATAAACCTCCAGTTTTACGCCATTCCAGTCTTTGCGGGCCACTTCGTAACGCGCACTCAGGAAAGAGTAAAAATTGAAAGAGGCATGGTCAATTTTATATTGAAAGCAGCGACGGCCGTTTTCCTCCCATTCGCGGATCAGCGATCCTGGTCCGATGGCAATTTGGTCGGGATCTGTGCGAAGGATGGTTTCCACATTTACCCAGTCGCTGTTGATGCCAATATAGGCTTCCCGACGGTGGAGGGTGTCTTGACGATTCAGGATGGGACTACGCGTTTTTTCGGGGAGTTTGAATTCCTTGCGTCGGTTTTTATCGCCAATTTCATTGCCTTCCTGGTATCCAAAAATCGGAATAATGTCCGAATTGTCGAAAAAAGTGCCGTTTTGTACGATTCTGCTCCAGCTTACCTCATTTTCAAAGCCTTTGGGCACAAAATGGGTACCGAATTCAAACAAGAGCGAATCGCCCGGAAGCAGGGCTGGTTCGAGGCGATACATGCGCCAGTTCAGGTTGGAATCATTCAAAATGGGTTGCAAACGCGCATTTTGGATATTGAAAATGCCATTTTGAGGGATATTTACATACAACGTATCAATTGGTTTGTCGTAAATATTACGCGTCCAGAATTTTCCGGCCACTTCTACGCCTCGGGTTTCGGGGTACAGGGTGATATCATATTTTACATCATATACCCTGGGTTGAATGCGGCCTTCGTACTGTTTGTACTTGGTTTCGTATTGAAACTGATATTTTTCCTGTTTGCCGCTGTTCACATAGGGGTTTAAAACCTCGGTGTTGTAATAGGTCCAACCGGCTGTAAGCACCCAGATTCCAATGGCTGCGATGCCAAAACTGCGGTAGGATTTCCATTCCATCCCGGCAATTTTGAAACGTTTGGCCCAGGTGTTTTCCTTGCCGCGTGGCCACAACAGGATGGATGCCAGGGTCAACATGGAGCAAAATGCCGCCCAATAAGTGTGAAACCAAAACAAACCCTTCCAAAACGGCTGGTATCCGTAAAAATCAGATAAGGTATAGCGAGGAACGGCGCCAAACTCGACCATATTGGATTCGATTTTCAAAGCGCCCCAGGCAAAACTATTTACAATGACAATAATAATGACCAGAAAAAAGCCCAAATACATATTGGGTGAAAGCACCTGGACCAAAAAAGCCAATGCCAAGGTAAATGCAAAGCCCAGTAAATCCAGCACCAGCAATTCCCGCACGTATACCCACAAATCGAAGCGATAAAAGCCCAGGGTTGCTTGTGCAAATACGCCTGCACCAATGACCAATATTTGTAAAACGGCCATTATGCCCAGGATAGCCATATATTTCCCAAGGTAAACCGTCCAGGTTTTCGTCGGCAAGGCATCCACGATTTCGTTCATGTGGTTGGTGCGTTCTTTCCAGAGGATGGCACCACTGAAATACACCATAATTATAATGGTAAACAAATAAAAGGAGCCGCGGATATAATTGACCATGGTGTACGAAACCGGCAATTCATGGGTGCCGTAGCCTTCATTGGCGCTGAACAGGTTGGGAACGCAGTTGAGCAAGCCTAAAATAGCCAACAAAATAAATGCAGTGCTGCGAATAATGCCCAACCACTCGGTTTTGGTTTGCGACCACAACTGACTCAAAACGGTAGCAGTGCCTTTGCCGGGCGCTACTTTCGGTACAGGGCCTAGCGCTTTAAATTGAATCGCCGTTTCGATCACCTGCTGATTTTTAGCCTTTTTGCCCCCTGCTTTTCTTTCGGCAAAATGGAACAAACGATAGCCAATGCCCAGCGCAAGCATACCCACACTTACCCACAAGATGCGGTTGAGCAGTAAACCACCCGCAAACCCGATTGCCTGGGTATTTTTTTCTTCTACCGTCCAGTATTTGGTGGTAACGCGAAAGGCCTGAAACCCGAACGGGTCGAGCATCATCGCTAATTGCTCGTTATCAATATCCCGGGTAAGGTTGCTGGCCACAATATAGCCCACCAACAAAGCCGTTGCCGCCACAAAAGAATACAAGGTGGAACGGGTATTGATGGCTACGGCGTACAAAATACCGCCTACAAACAACATATTCGGGATGGCAAATACCAGCAAACCCATTAAGTGTCCGTTTATTTCAAATGGGCCAAAACGATTGGCATCCAGCCAGTTAAACATGGAATTGGCCCCGAAACCTGTCCACATGCCCAAGGTTACACCCAACATGGGCACAATCGCGATGAGCATCGCACCCCAGAAATGGCCAAAATAGTAGGCTGATTTTTTGATCGGTTTGGAAAAAATAAGTTGGCTCATGCCCCGGTCAAAATCGCGGATGGCCGCTGTATTCAAAAAAGCGGTCGTGAGCAGAATACTAAACAAGGAAAAAACCCCGTACCAGTTTTGGGCCACATAGGGCGCGTTTTTCCACACATTGCCGTAACTGCCGCCAATGGTAACCTGATCGGAAATGGTGCCGAAAAAAGAGAGTAATCCAAATATAAACAAGAAAATCCAGGGCATCGGAGAGCGCAACCAGGATTTTAATTCGAATGCAAAAAATGTTTTAAACATAGCGTTGGCTTTAGTTAAAAAGTGATGATTTTGAAAGCAAAAAACGGGTGCTAAGCAACGCCATTGATTTTTGCAAAAAACACTTCTTCTAAACTTGCCGTTGACGCTTGAAATCCTTCTCCCGGCATATTTTCATCGTACACATGAATAATCGGCTTTCCGGCCACTAACTTACTGGAAATCAAACGACTGCCATATTCCTGTTGATAGGCATCTACTTCTGATTTGAGAATGGACTTTTGCCAAACTTTGCCCTGTAGGGCTAACAAAGACACTTCGGGTGCGCCCGCGTACAACACTTGGCCATTGTTGATGATGGCCATGTTGGAGCACAATTCTTTTACGTCCTCTACGATATGCGTGCTCAGGATTACAATCACATTTTCCCCGATTTCGGACAATAAATTGTAAAAACGGTTGCGTTCACCTGGATCGAGCCCCGCAGTAGGTTCATCCACAATGATTAACTTTGGATCGCCCAACAAGGCTTGTGCAATGCCAAAACGCTGGCGCATACCACCCGAATAAGAAGAAACCGCCTTTTTGCGGTGATCCCACAAATTCACACGCTGCAACAGGGCACTTACGACCTCTTTGCGTTGATTCCCCGGAATCCCTTTTAAAACGGCCAAATGGTCGAGCATTTCCGTGGCACTGATGCGCGGATACACGCCAAATTCCTGTGGCAAATAGCCCAAAACCCGGCGCAAGGCATCTTTATCTTTCAGCACATCAATATCGCCGAGGGTGGCCGTGCCGGAGTCTGCGTCTTGCAGGGTCGCGAGCGTGCGCATGAGCGTGCTTTTTCCGGCGCCATTGGGTCCAAGCAGGCCGTACATGCCCGTTTCAATGTCGAGGGAAACATCCTTGAGGGCTTGAACGCCGTTCGAATAGGTTTTGGATAAATTGCGGATCGTAAGTTGCATAAGGTTGGGTGGTGATTTTACCTTGTTTGAAATATAAAAATGACGGGTGGTTGGGTTCGTAGTGCTAAGTTGACGATTATTTCGGCTAAGCTGTTACAAGGATTCGAGCAAAGATGTTAAAATGGAGATGAATAGCCAAATATTAAGGATTTAAAGCCAAAACACTTTTTGGGATAAAGTATGTTTGTCGCAAAAAATTATGCGATGCCAGAACCACTTAAAAATATATTTGCCCGGCCTTTGGTTGCCCGTTTTGCGGAGGAAGTGAAATCGGTTTACCCTTCCTTTGATGACGCGCAATTTATACCGCAAGTCATCAACGATACCTGGGAATCGTTGGAACTCAAGCAACGCATGCGCCAGATTAGTCTGGTGGTGCGGCGTTTTTTACCGGAAGATTTGCCCGCGGCCATCCAGATTATGTCCGAAGTTGCAGCGCAACATATCGCACGTCGGGGTGGGCAACTCAGCTTTGAGTACATGTTTATTCCCGATTTTTTGGAAGCACATGGTTTGGAAGCCCCTGATGCTGCCCTTCAAGCGATGGAGCAAATCACCCAATTGAGCAGCGCAGAATTTGCAGTACGGCCGTTTTTGCTGCATTTTCCTGAAAGAATGTATCCAAAAATGCTGGAATGGTCCAAACATGCCAGTCCTTATGTTCGGCGCTTGTCGAGCGAAGGGTTTCGTCCGCGGTTGCCTTGGGGCATGGGTGTGCCCGCGCTCAAGCGTGATCCCAGCCCAATTTTGCCTGTTTTAGAACAACTCAAACAAGACCCGGCAGAAACAGTGCGGCGTTCGGTGGCTAATAACTTGAACGATATTGCCAAAGATCACCCGGCATTGGTATTGGATATTTTACAACGTTGGCAAGGATTGGGACCGGAAACAGACTGGATTTTGCGCCATGCCAGCCGAGGTTTGTTGAAAAAAGGGCATTCAGAGGTGTTGGCGCGTTTTGGATTTGAACAAGGGGTAGCCCATGTGGAGATTAAGGATCTGAACTTTACGCCTGCCGTAAAAATTGGGGAAACCTTTCAGTTTGATTTTAAGGTACACAATGCCAGTGCCGCGCCTATAAATATACGCCTTGAATATGCGATTGATTATTTAACAGGTTCAGGAAATGTTTCGCATAAAGTGTTTAAAATCAAGGAAATGCGTTTAGGCGGCGGACAAACGGAGCACCTTGCGCGCAAGCAGCGATTTACCGATTTTACTACGCGGAAACACTACCCGGGTACACACAAATTAGAAATATTGGTCAATGGGAAAGGGCTGGCGGCTGGACAATTTCAGGTAGTTTAAAGAATGAAAACGCCCACCTTGCGCCCCATGCCCTTTCCGCTTACCTTTGCCGCGTAAATTTTTAATCATTCACGCATAATCTTTTTTTAATCATGCTCGTAAAAACCTATGCAGCCGCCGTACATGGCGTGGATGCACAAGTCATTACCATTGAAATCAATACCGGCGGTGCGGTAGACATTAATTCCGACAAACCCGCCGTGTATATTGTCGGGCTGCCCGACAGTGCGGTGCGCGAAAGCCTTTTTCGCATTGAAGCCGCTTTAAAAAACTCCTATATTCGACAACCGAGGGTAAAAACCATCATCAACCTGGCACCTGCTGACGTGCGCAAGGAGGGCTCGGCTTTTGATTTGCCCATTGCAATCGGCATGTTGGCCGGTACCGGCGTTATTCCGGAAGACAACCTGGACCAGTATTTTATCATGGGCGAACTCTCGCTCGATGGTTCGCTGCGTCCGATCAAAGGTGCCTTGCCCATTGCTATTCAGGCGCGCAAACAGCAGTTTAAAGGCATTATTTTGCCCAAAGCCAATGCGCGGGAGGCGGCTATTGTCAGCGATTTGGCCGTGTATGGGGTAGAAAACCTGCGGGAAGCCCTGGATATTTTGGCGGGCGATTCCGAATTGCAGCCTACGTTGGTGAATACCCGGGAAGAATTTTGCGCCAACCTCGATAATTACGATGTGGATTTCGCGGACGTGCGCGGGCAGGAAAACATCAAACGCGCCCTGGAACTGGCCGCAGCCGGTGGGCACAATGTAATCCTAATCGGTCCACCGGGGGCCGGAAAAACCATGTTGGCGCGGCGCTTACCTACCATTTTGCCGCCGCTGACCTTGCATGAAGCCCTGGAAACCACCAAAATCCATTCCGTTGCAGGTGCTTTGGCAGCCGAGGCCGCATTGGTCACCACCCGCCCTTTTCGCGCGCCGCACCATACCATCAGCGATGTGGCGCTGGTAGGCGGCGGCTCGGATCCGATGCCGGGTGAAATCAGTATTGCGCACAACGGCGTGCTTTTTCTGGATGAATTACCTGAATTCAAACGGACCGTGCTCGAAGTGATGCGCCAACCCATGGAAGAACGGAAAGTGACCATCAGCCGCGCCAAAGTGAGCGTCGATTATCCTGCCAGTTTCATGCTCATCGCCTCCATGAACCCTTGTCCCTGTGGCTATTACAACCATCCGGAAAAAGATTGTGTGTGCGGGCCGGGCGTGGTGAAGCGCTATGTGGCCAAAATTTCGGGTCCGCTGTTGGATCGGATCGACTTGCATGTGGAAGTAACACCCGTGAGTTACGATGAATTGAGTCGGAACGAACGTCCGAAATTGGCCAGCGCCGAAATTCGTGGACGCGTATTAAAAGCCCGGGAGTTGCAGGCCGAGCGCTACAAAGATTTGAAAGACGTGTATTGCAATGCCCACATGCCGAGTCGGATGGTGCGGGAAGTATGTGCGATTGATCAGGCGGGTATTACGCTGCTGAAAACCGCGATGGAACGGCTGCAATTATCGGCGCGGGCGTATGACCGGATTCTGAAGGTGGCTCGGACCGCGGCGGATTTGGCGGGGAGCAAGGATATTCGGATTGAGGATTTGGCGGAGGCTATTCATTTTCGGAGTTTGGACAGAGAAGGCTGGGCTGGCTAAGAGGGGGTTTCGCGCAGATGTTACGCAGATGTTTTTCGCAGATGTTACACAGAATAAAAATTAAGAATTATGGAACCAAATGAAATTACATATCAAATCAGGGGAGCGGCGTTTCGCGTTCATACAAAACTAGGACCTGGTTTATTGGAAAGTGTTTACGTGGCTGCTTTGAAATATGAATTGGAAAAAAGGGAATTGAAGGTGCAAAGCCAGGTAGGGATACCCATGATTTACGAAGAAATTAAGCTCGATTTAGGCTTTCGGTTGGATTTATTGGTTGAAGAACAGGTAATTGTAGAAATCAAATCCGTTGAAGTGCTCAATGAGGTTCATTTCAAACAGCTTATGACATATCTACGGCTATCAAATAAGCAACTCGGTCTATTGATAAATTTCAATACAAATAGGCTGGAGGATAAAATCAGCATAAAACGCATCATCAACTCCCATACCTAAACATGATTCTGTGTAACATCTGCGAAAAATATCTGTGTAACATCTGTGCGAAACTATCTCATTTCAACAACAAAATGTAATTTCACGTCAGTTCTAAATCTTCTTCCACCCACATGCAACAAAAACTCACCATAATCCTCCTTATAATATCCCTCTGTTCCAAGCTATCAGCCCAGCAAATCGGGCATACAACCGTTACGTTTGTTGACTCAACGCGCAACAACCGCTCCATTGTAACAGAGATTTATTATCCGGCTCTATCGGCAGGGGATAACACGCCCATTGCGCCCGGTGCTTTTCCGTTGATCACTTTTGGTCATGGATTTGTGATGGTCTGGAGTGCTTACCAAAATTTTTGGGAGGCGCTGGTGCCCGAGGGCTATATCCTGGCTTTCCCCAAAACGGAAGGCTCCATATTGCCCAGCCATGCCGACTTTGGGAAAGATCTCAAATTCCTCATCTCCAAAATACAGGGTAGCGGCGCTGGAACATTGATTCCGAAAACGAGTATTGGTGCAACATCGGCCATCATGGGGCATTCTATGGGAGGAGGAAGCGCTTTTTTAGCGGCTCAAAATAATACAGCAATTACCACGATGGTTTCGTTTGCCGCTGCTAATACAAATCCGTCGTCTATTACTGCGGCAGACCAGGTTTTGGTTCCAACGTTATTGTTTAGTGGTGTCAATGATTGTGTTGCGCCGCCGGCACAACATCAGGACATTATATATGATTCCACGGCAGCGGCCTACAAAACACAGGTGTACATCACAGGCGGCGGACACTGCTATTTCGCAAATTCAAATTTTGCCTGCAATTTTGGCGAAAGCACCTGCACGCCGAAGCCAACGATCGCACAATCTGAACAACAAGCGGTTACCCATGATTTATTGAAGCTTTGGCTGGCCTATTACCTCAAAAATGATTGCCCAAAGGCAAAGGAATTTCAGGATTCCTTGTCGGTGAGTACCCGGATCAGTTATCGTCAAAGCCAGTCTATCGCTTGTGTTTCAGGCACCATGGACGCGTATTTTTCCCCGGATGCAGTCAAAGTTTATCCAAATCCTTTTTCGGGAGCACTCACTTTAGAAATGCATCAGGGGCAAATACAGCGTTTGGAACTTTACAATGGTATGATGCAACTTGCAGGAACCTATTTGTTTGATGCGGTTGACCGTAGTGTAACGCTGGATTGTTCCGCACTTCCCAATGGTATTTATTTTATGAAAATCAATAACCAATACTGGAAGAAGGTTTTGAAAAGCAGCATTGGCTTATAAACTCGCCATATCAATCACAAACCGGTATTTCACATCACTTTTCAACATTCGTTCATAGGCTTCATTGATATCCTGAATCTTGATTACTTCAATGTCAGAAACAATGTTGTGCTTCCCGCAAAAATCAAGCATTTCCTGGGTTTCAGCAATACCACCAATCACGGAGCCAGCCACCGATTTTCTTCCTAAAATCAGGGGTACTGTATTTAAAACGGGCTCCAATCCGCCCAGATAACCCACGATTACCAAGGTGCCGCTGATGGATAATGTTGCTACATACGGATTGACGTCATGGATAGAAGGAACGGTATCAATAATCAAATCAAACTTTCCTTGTACCGCTTTCATTTGGTCGGCATCCGTGGAGATCACCACTTCATCGGCGCCAAGATCTAATGCGTCTTGTATTTTTCCGGGTGTTCTTGAAAACAAGGTAACCGATGCGCCCAAGCCTTTGGCAAGTTTGATCGCCATATGGCCCAAACCACCCAAACCTACTACCGCTACTTTGCTGCCCGCTTTCACATTCCAATGTTTCAAGGGCGACCAGGTCGTAATACCTGCACAAAGCAAGGGTGCTGTCGCGGCAATGTCCAGATTTTCAGGAATACTCAACACAAACTCCTGCCGAACGATTACTTTTTCCGAGTAACCGCCAAAAGTTTGTCCGCCCAAATGTTTGTCATTGCCGTTGTAGGTGCCTGTAAATCCATTCAAACAATATTGCTCTAAATCCTGCTTGCAACTGCTGCAAGTTTGACAAGAATCGACCAAACAGCCTACACCCACCAAATCGCCTACCTTAAACTTGGTAACCTCATTCCCGATTTTCGTAACCCTGCCAATAATTTCATGGCCGGGAACGGCTGGATAAATCGTTCCACCCCAATCGTTTCGGGCAGTATGCAAGTCGGAATGACATACGCCGCAATACAGGATGTCTATTTCAACATCATTGGGCGTTACGTTTCTACGTGCAATGTTCATTGGTTTCAAGTCGGCATCTTTTGCCGGGGTACCAAACGCTTTTACGTTAACAGTATTCATGATTTATTTTTTTATTTTTCTAGGGCAAAGGTCTACGTAATAAATGAAGAAGGTGTTATATAAATTACTGCATTACCTACCAATTTTACAGAAACAGAAAATGATGTTAAACAAATCCAACTTTTCACCGCAACAAGTGCAGATACTTCCGAGTTAACTTAGTGTTCTTTCGTGCAGATGCGATTTCAATAAGAAACGCTTTGGGGCTACCTCTTTTAATGAGGTGGCCTCTTTTATTTTACATTGCTACAGCACGAAATTTTGGCAAATATTTTGTTGGTTTTCCCATCTTTGTGTGGATGAACGATGCTTAAATCAGCAAAAATGGCCACTGAAAAAAAACGTGAACTAGCACCGGCCGAACGGGAAGCACTGCTCAAAATCTTACAGGACCGTTTTCACAAAAACATGCAACGCCATATAGGGCTTGTATGGGCCGATGTACAAGATAAATTGGATGCAAACGCTGCAAAACTGTGGTCGCTCCAAGCCATGGAAAGCACGGGCGGCGAACCAGATGTAGTGGGTTACGATCCGGAAAAAGACGCTTTCGTTTTTTATGATTGTGCTTCCGAAAGCCCGAAAGGCCGCAGAAGTTTGTGCTACGACCGGGAAGCCCATGATGCGCGTAAAGAATTCAAGCCGGAGGATACGGTGATTGACATGGCCGCGGAAATGGGCATTGAACTTTTGACAGAAGCACAATACCGGGCCTTGCAGGAACTGGGTATTTTTGATACAAAAACGTCGAGTTGGGTGCAAACACCGGCGGCGATCCGAAAACTGGACGGTGCGCTGTTTTGCGACCGTCGGTATAATCATGTGTTTGTGTACCACAATGGCGCGTCGAGTTATTACGCAGCGCGGGGGTTTCGGGGCGCGTTATGGGTTTGAGCAATACCTATCAGCGCATAGACAATATCTATCAAGATTTGATTTTAAAAGATAAACTTTATGGTAATTTTGCGCTTATAAGTACACTACATCGTAAAAAATCATTCAAATCATGGATCATAACAAAAACGAAAGCGCACCTGCAGCCAAATGCCCATTCTCAGGCGGTGCCTTAAAACAAAGTGCCGGAAATGGCACATCTAACCGCGACTGGTGGCCCAACCAGTTGAAATTGAACATCTTACGCCAGCGTTCTACGTTGTCGAACCCGATGGAGAAAACGTTTAACTATGCCGAGGAGTTCAAAAGTCTCGATCTGAACGCTGTAAAACAAGATCTGTTTGCGCTGATGACCGATTCTCAGGATTGGTGGCCAGCGGATTACGGTCATTACGGTCCGTTCTTTATCCGGATGGCTTGGCACAGTGCAGGTACTTACCGTATTGCCGATGGCCGCGGCGGCGCTGGTAACGGTAGCCAACGCTTTGCGCCACTGAACAGCTGGCCGGATAATACGAACCTCGACAAGGCGCGTTTGCTGCTTTGGCCGATCAAACAAAAATATGGCAGCAAAATTTCCTGGGCCGATTTGATGATTCTCGCGGGCAACTGCGCACTCGAATCAATGGGACTCAAGCCCTTTGGTTTTGCAGGTGGCCGGGAAGATATTTGGGAGCCAGAACAAGACATTTACTGGGGTCCAGAAACAGAATGGCTGGGCGACAAGCGCTACACCGGCGATCGCGAACTCGAAAACCCATTGGGTGCGGTACAAATGGGTTTAATTTATGTAAATCCAGAAGGCCCTAATGGCAACCCTGACCCAATCGCTTCTGCACGGGATATCCGCGAAACATTTGGTCGCATGGCCATGAACGATGAAGAAACCGTTGCTTTGATCGCAGGTGGTCATACTTTTGGCAAAACCCACGGTGCCGCCGATCCAAACAAATATGTTGGACGCGAACCCGCTGCTGCAGGCATCGCTGAACAAAGTCTCGGCTGGAGCAATTCTTTCGGTTCGGGCAACGGTGGCGACACCATTACCAGCGGTCTGGAAGGCGCGTGGACAACCACCCCAACCCAATGGAGCAACAATTACTTCGAAAACTTGCTCGGTTTTGAGTGGGAATTGACTAAAAGTCCAGCAGGTGCGCACCAGTGGACTCCGAAAGGCGGCGCAGGATTAGGCACCGTGCCGGACGCACACGACCCGTCCAAACGTCATGCTCCATTTATGCTGACGACCGATATTGCCTTGCGTGAAGACCCGATTTATGCACCGATTTCGAAATATTTCCACGAAAATCCGGACAAGTTTGCAGACGCCTTCGCGCGCGCCTGGTTCAAATTGACCCACCGCGATATGGGCCCGATTGCCCGCTACCTCGGTCCAGATGTGCCTGCAGAAACCCTCATTTGGCAAGATCCAGTTCCAGCAGTAACCCACGAATTGATCAACGACAGCGACATTGCCAACTTGAAAGCACAAATTTTGGCTTCCGGGTTGACGGTTTCTCAGTTGGTTTCGACCGCTTGGGCTTCCGCATCTACCTTCCGTGGTTCCGACAAACGCGGTGGCGCAAATGGTGCACGTATTCGCCTTGCACCCCAAAAATATTGGGCGGTGAATAACCCAGCCCAACTTGCAAGCGTATTAAACACCTTGGAAGGCATTCAAACGGCATTCAATAATGCACAAACAGGCGGCAAACAGGTTTCCTTAGCCGATTTGATCGTATTGGGTGGTTGTGCAGCCATTGAGTTGGCCGCGAAAAATGCTGGCCACGCCGTACAAGTACCGTTTACACCTGGCCGCGCCGATGCAACGCAGGAACAAACCGATGTGACTTCCTTTGCCGTGCTGGAACCAGCAGCCGATGGATTCCGCAACTATTTGAAAGCCCAACACCTGGCTTCCGCAGAAGAGTTGTTGATCGACAAAGCCCAATTGCTGACCTTGACCGCCCCACAATTGACTGTTTTGATCGGTGGTATGCGGGTATTGAATACCAATTTCGATCATTCCCAGCATGGTGTGTTCACGCAACGCGCTGAAACACTTACCAACGACTTTTTTGTAAACCTGCTTGATTTTGGCACTACCTGGAAAGCCACCTCTGCGGCAGATGAAGTGTTTGAAGGTCGCGATCGCAAAACAGGCGCGGTAAAATGGACCGGCACCCGGGTTGATCTGATTTTCGGTTCTAACTCAGAGTTGCGCGCGCTCGCGGAAGTGTATGCGTGTGCGGACGGGCAGGAACGTTTTGTGCATGATTTTGTAGCAGCCTGGAACAAAGTAATGAACTTGGATCGTTTCGATTTGGTGTAGTTTTAGCCGCTTTTTTGAAGTTTTCGTTATAAATTATGGGTGGTCCGGTTTCGGACCACCTTTTTTTATGGTTTTCCTCACCCTTTCCCAGTCTCCAACCGATACCCAACTCCATGCACCGCCACAATCCCAACAGAAGGATCCGCGGCTAATTTTTTGCGAAGGCGCGATACAAATACATCCACACTGCGGCCGACCATTACACCCTCATCTGCCCAAACTTCCTGTAAAATAAAATCGCGTTCCAATAATTGATCGGGTCGCGCCGCAAAAAGCCGTAACAATTTGGTTTCTCGAAACGTGAGGGTTTCGCGCGTGCCCGCACACAAGAGCACCTGGCCGGCTACATCCAATTTGGATTGACCAAATTCCAGCCAATCGGTGGTAGCATCGGCAATTGGGGCGGCAGATTTTGGCTTTTTTTGCAACCAGAAAAAACCAAAACCTGCCAAAATGCCCAATAATAGCCACATAATCCAGGCTTTCCCGGCCCAAAAGGATGGCTGAGTTGTTACACCC
>CAIVGO010000002.1 GCA_903905445.1 uncultured Bacteroidota bacterium | reverse complement strand
CGGCTTTCAGGTACATAGGAACAATGAATTTCGACTACCTCACCTGCCTCATTTTTCACAAGGTCTTCACATTTGATGATAAAAGCCGATTTTAAACGCACCATGCCGCCCGGTGACAAGCGGAAATATTTGGGCGGCGGATTTTCCATAAAATCATCCTGCTCTATCCACAAATGGCGGGTAAATGCCAAGGGGCGTTTGCCACCTTCCGGATCTTCCGGGTTGTTTTCGGTTTCTAACCACTCCGTTTGTCCTTCCGGAAAATTGGTGAGCACCACTTTGATCGGGTTCAACACTGCAAATCGACGCAACGCCTTTTTATTCAAATCTTCACGCACGCAAAACTCCAGCAACGACAATTCGATCAAATTTTCGCGTTTGGCCACCCCAATCCGGCGTGCAAAATCGCGGATACTATCGGCTGTAAAACCTCGGCGACGCAATCCGGAAATGGTCGGCATCCGTGGATCATCCCAGCCAGAAACATAATTTTCTTTTACCAATTGGAGCAGTTTACGCTTGCTCATCACGGTATAAGTGAGGTTCAAACGTGCAAACTCATATTGTTTAGACGGAAAAATACCCAATTGTTCAATACACCAATTGTACAAATCGCGGTGCGGAATAAACTCCAGCGTACAAATTGAATGTGTAATTTGTTCAATACTATCACTTTGCCCATGCGCCCAATCGTACATCGGGTAAATACACCATTTGTCGCCGGTGCGGTGGTGGTGTGCGTGTTTGATGCGGTAGAGGTAAGGGTCGCGCAAATGCATATTAGGCGCTGCCATGTCAATTTTTGCGCGCAAGGTGCAATGCCCGTCTGGATATTCGCCGTTTTTCATGCGTTCAAACTGCGCCAGGTTTTCTTCCACGGTGGTATCGCGGTACGGACTTGCCTTACCTGCCTCCGTGGGTGTACCTTTCATGGTAGCCACTTCCTCCGGACTTGAAAAATCGACGTATGCTTTGCCTGCTGCAATCAGTTGCTTGGCAAATTCGTACAATTGATCAAAATAATTGGAGGCGTAAAAGATATTGGCGGGTTCGAAGCCCAACCAGCGGATATCTTCCAGAATGCTTTCAACGTATTCGGTTTCCTCGGTGCTTGGATTGGTATCGTCGTACCGCAGGTTGGTTTTTCCACCAAATTTGGCTGCCAAATCGAAGTTCAGGCATATACTTTTGGAGTGCCCAATGTGCAAATAGCCATTGGGTTCCGGTGGAAAACGCGTTAAAATGGATTCATATTTGCCCGCAGCTAAGTCGGCGGCCACAATTTCCTCCAAAAAGTGCATTTGTTCGGGCGCTACATTTTCTTTCATAAACGGGTGCGGGGCAAGCCCCTTTTGTGTTGTGTTAGATTGGGTTACATACGTTCTGGCATTTCAATACCCAACAAATCCATGGCAGACAGTAAAACCTGGCCAACGGCTTTGCTCAATTGAAGTCGGAACGCCCGGGCTTCCGGTGTTGGGGCGCTAAATACCCGCACATCATGCCAAAACTTGTGAAAACTTTTGGCCAAACTATAACTGAAATTGGCAATCAGGGATGGATCGTAGTTGTTGGCTGCATTTTGCAAAATACCTGGATATTCATGCAAAGCCACCAGCAATTCCTTTTCTGCGGCCTGCAAATCGAGGTACTGATCGGCCATCGTCAAATCGATGTTTTCCAGGGCCACCCGCTGCATCAAACTATTGATCCGCACATAACTGTATTGAATGTAAGGGCCGGTTTGACCTTGTAAATCTACCGATTCCTCCGGATTGAAGATCATTTTTTTGTGCGGATGCACTTTAATGATAAAATACTTCAAGGCGGCCATGCCTACTTTATTGGCTACATCCAGGCGCACTGCTTCTTCCGCATTCGCACTTTCGCCTTGAGATTCAATGCTTTCGAGGGCGAGACGCCGTACTTCGGTAATCAGGTCATCAGCATCTACGACCGTACCTTCCCGGGTTTTCATACGGCCGGTGGGTAGTTCTACCAGGCCGTATGATAAATGGTACAAGCCATTTGCATATGGCTCTTCCAAGCGTTTGAGGATTTCGAAGAGCACCGAAAAATGGTAGTTTTGCTCATCGGCCACCACGTACACCATTTTTTCACAATTGAAATCCTGGTACCGCATGCGCGCCGTGCCCAAATCCTGGGTGATGTACACCGAAGTTCCGTCGGCCCGGAGCACCACTTTTTGGTCAAAACCAGCGTCGGTGAGGTCCACCCACACCGAGCCGTCTTCTTTGCGGAAAAACACCGTTTTGCTCAAACCGTCTTCCACAATATCTTTACCTAATAAATAGGTGTCGCTTTCGTAGTACAACTTTTCAAAGGAAACCCCCAGGTCGTTATACGTTTGCTCAAAGCCTGCATATACCCAGCCATTCATTTGTTTCCAGAGCGCCAGGGTTTCGGGGTCGTGCGCTTCCCATTTCAGCAACATTTCCCGCACCTCGGCACCTAAGGCCGAGAAGTCATTGAACCACTTGTTTTTATAGTCTTTGAAAAACGTTTTTTCGTCTTGCGTCGGTTTGCGTTTTTCTTCAAAAATTGCTTTTGCGACGTCTGTTTGTTGCCAGGCTTCGTACTCCACTTTTGATTTTTGCTCAAAAAGCACGTAATAGTCGCCTACAAAATGGTCGCTCTTTATATTTTCGGAAGTCGGCGTTTTGCCTTCACCCCAAGTTAGCCAGGACACCATGCTTTTGCAAATGGCCACACCCCGGTCGTTGATAATCTGCACTTTTACGACATCATAACCGGCGGCGTCCAAAATTTTACTGCAAGACCAGCCGAGGAGGATGTTCCGAATATGGCCCAAATGCAAGGGCTTGTTGGTATTGGGGGACGAAAACTCCACCATGACTTTCCGGCCAGAACGTGGTTGGCGGCCAAAAGCGGGGTCGGCCAACACGGATTGGAGAAATTGTTGCCAAAAAGTTGGGGCCAATTCGAGATTCAAAAAGCCTTTGATGACATTAAAAGCGGCCACTTCCGGGCGATTTTCCTGAAGATAGGCCCCTATTTCGTTGGCTACTTGATCGGGCGCTTTTTTGGCCAATTTCACATAAGGAAACACCACCACCGAGTAGTCGCCCGTAAATTCGGCGGGTGTTTGATTGATTTGCACCTTGCTCAATTCGACGGTTTCACCATATAAATGAGCAACGGCGTCTTGTACAGACTGTTGTAAATGCTGAATCAGTTGGGTCATAAATTGCGGGGAGCGCCCAAAGCGCCTTGTTACAAGTTGAT
>CAIVGO010000001.1 GCA_903905445.1 uncultured Bacteroidota bacterium | reverse complement strand
TCCAGTTATACCCTTCAGAGTAACCTGGTTTCCACGGGTGGTGTACCCAACACCATCACGAAAAACAGGAGTAAAGTGGTGATCGATTCCTGTTCCAATGTTGCCTACGATAAATTGCCTTTTGGCGGATCTTACCGTATGGACATCCGCGCCAGTCAAAGCGCACTCAGCAACAGCCATTTAAATGGGGTTTCTACCTTTGATTTATTGCAAATTAGTCGGCACATTTTGGCGATTCAGTCTTTTCAAACCTTTTACCAGGTATTGGCAGCCGATGTAAACCGGAGCAATTCGGTCACCTCGTTTGATATTGTTGAAATCCGAAAACTACTGCTGGGGATTTATGATTCCTTGCCGGGTATTCCGGCCTGGCGCCTGATCCGTCCGGTGCCTGATCCCACCAATTTAATCGCCTTCAATGCCGTGCGGGATACCTACCAAATCAACCTGAACGGCTTACTTCAAGATACATCCCTGTACAACTTCAATTTTCTTGCGGTCAAATACGGCGACGTCAACCAAAGCGCAGCGTTTGGAGCTGAACCGGAAGACCGTGGAGCGGGTTTGCCCGTGCCCATCGTCATGGATGCAGCCTGGGCAGCCGGTGGAACGCGCCAACGGGTAACGTTCAAATGTGCCTCCGATATGCCATTAGATGGTTGGCAAATGGCCTTGCAACTCAACCTTGCAGCCGTACAGTTTGAAGGTATAGAAGGTATTTCAGCAGAAAACTACCAGCTTAGCTCGGATGGTGTGTTACGCATTTTAAATTGGGGCGATGCAGGCGATTTCTTCAAGCCCGGCGATGAATTGTTTGTCTTAAAATTAAAAATGCTGCAAGGTGCCGATCTTTTAACGTGTATTGCGCTGGATTCCCAGACCTTAATACCGGAGGCCTATACGTTACAATCAACTGATTCTCAGCGTCATCCAATTATGTTGCGCACTTCCATGCAGCAAGATCCGGCATCGGGTGTGCAATGTTATTTGCCCAGTCCAAATCCGTTTACAGGTGCTACGCAGTTTTCGGTGCAACTGGACAAGCCTCAAACGGCGGTGCTTGCAGTATTCGATTTGCAGGGAAAGTTGGTGTATCAGGCAGTGCAGGAATTGGCAGAAGGTACGCAATCGCTGGTGTTGCCATCGCACGCCCTTACGCAGGCAGGTGCCTATGTGTATCGCTTGAACATCGGGGCAGCCTTGTTTACAGGAAAACTCATACGTCAATAAACCTGGGCATAAAAGCAAAGGCTGCACCTTAAGCGAACTTAAGATGCAGCCTTTGTTTATAAAATATTACCTGATTAAAACCAGGTGATACATTACTTCACGTCAGCGAAGAAATCTTTCACTTTGTCTTTGTGAACGATCATTGCTTTGTAAGTGTAACGACCAGTAACCGGATCTTTAACAGATTTAACCACTTTTACGTGGTCTTTACCGGAACCTGCGTTTGCAGCACGTTGTGCTACACGGGCGTTTTTCGAAACTTTCTTTGCCATGTTCCTTTATCGTTTACGAGGTGTGGGAATGTTATTTAATCTCACGGTGAATGGTGTACTTACGCATGATCGGGTTGTACTTTTTCAGTTCCATCCGATCCGGTGTGTTCTTCCGGTTCTTTTGTGTGATGTGACGTGAAGTGCCGGGCAAACCACTTGTTTTGTGTTCCGTGCATTCCAGAATGATCTGGATACGATTGCCTCTGCTTTTCTTTGCCATTGTTCAAAAACTTTTAAAAATAATAAATGAAAAGGCTTACATGCCTGCTTCGTCGCCGTTGTAAATGATTTCACCTTTTTTCTCCAACTTTTTAATGTAGGAGTAAAGGCCCAATTTACTGATCGTGCGAATCGCAGATGCGCTCACCTTCAGCGTAATCCACTCACCTGTTTCCGGCATGAAGAATTTCTTCGTTTGCAGGTTAGGTAGGAACCGACGCTTGGTTTTTCGGTTGGAGTGCGATACATGGTTTCCCGTGATCGGCTTTTTGCCCGTCAAATCACAAACTTTTGGCATGACTCTTTTATTCTTGAGTGTTAAGTGTAAAAGTGCCCGTGTGTTTAGCATGTTTATCAAATAAGGTTTTAAATCTTATTCAACATCTACACACACAGGCACTTAAATCTGGTGACCTCGAGTGGACTCGAACCACTAACCTTCTGATCCGTAGTCAGATGCTCTATCCATTAAGCTACGAAGCCGGTCCCTTGTACTTTCGGGCTGCAAAGATAATACAAGCACAATCTAAAAACCAAGAAATGTTTTAAAATTTTGGAAATTTTCTTGCGACCATATTTTTACCCTTGTTTATATTCAACACATACATGCCCGCAGGAAGTTCCTTTAGGTTGATTTCAACAAAATTTGCCTGAAATTGCTGCGGATATAGGGATTGTTCGTGCAATTGTTGCCCCAGCATGTTGAACACACGCAAGGTGTAGGTGTCAAAAGTAGGGGTCTGATAAAACACCGTAATTTTTTGGCCATCGGGTTGTGTATTTACTTTCAGGATTTGAAGTGTCCCAACCACGCCCTCGCAGAGTTTGATCACCGAATCCAGTGCCCTGCTCAAATTGAGGTAGCCGCCGGTGGTGGTGATATTTGCAAGGGTTGGCTCTGGTTCTGTATTCAACAAGATGGCATCGCGCACCCGACGTGCACAAGCGGCAGGATCCGAGCGGGCATCGCTGGTGAAGGTATTGCAATCAAAACTGTACAACAAACCCACGGCGCCGGTTACATGCGGGGTTGCTGCGGAGGTGCCGCCTAATTTGCCATAACTTGGAATCGGGGTCGACGAACCGATGTTGGCAGTCGTATAAGTATCGGTACCCGGTGCACCCAGGTCGATGGAGTTTTTACCATACCCGGTCGCGGGTGCTTTTACGCCTAATTTGGTGATGTTGTTCACCGCGATGAGGTATTCGCTGGTACAACGGGTGGGCATATCGCCGCTCACTTCTACATTTACATTGGCGTTGGAAGTGGCGCCAATATTGAGTACGCCGTTTTTTCCCAGCGAGTCATATACGGCGCACCAAAGCGGGTGGGCTTCAGGTTGCGCATTGTCAATACCAAAAGAAGCATTGGTGACTACCACAAAAGCGCCTTTTTTCCCTTGGCTGCTGTTGTACAATTTGCGCATTTTATTCACATAATTGTAGCCTGCAATGATTTCGTCTTCATATTCTACGTTGGCGATCGACATCATTTTAACGTTCCAGTTGACGCCGGTCACCCCGATGCCATTGTTGCCTGTTGCGCCAATAATCCCTGTTACACCCGTTCCGTGGGTGCCATTGGTGCCCGTGTCATCTTTTTTGGTTCGAGGATTCCAGCCAGCAAAATCGTCGATGTAGCCGTTGTTATCATCATCCACGCCATTGGACGGAATTTCTTGGTAGTTATACCACCGATTGCCCACCAGGTCTGGATGCGAAAACAAAATACCTTTTTCGAGCACTGCAACAACAATGGTGTCGCCCGCCGGGGTAAGTCCACCGGTCGATGCGGTCCAGGCTTTCGGGGCTTCTATGAGGGTCATATCATCTTGAGAGAGC